>NZ_JBFUHU010000541.1:0-1001 GCF_056402235.1 Cellulomonas sp. P4_B5_2 | reverse complement strand
GACCGGCCCCGGGGCCGACGGCATCGCGCGTCGTGCCGCCATCGTCGAGCTCGTCGTCGGCAGGCTGCGCGAGCAGTGGGACATCGCCACCGAGGGCGTCAACGTGTCCGGCATCGCGCTGGGGGCGGTCGGCAGCGTCGGGCGCGGCGACGCCAGCCCGGTCTCCGACCTCGACCTGCTCCTCGTGCACGAGGGGCGCGGCCACTCGACCGAGGAGCTCTCGGCCCTCGCGCAAAAGCTCTGGTACCCCATCTGGGACGCGGGCCTCGACCTCGACCACTCCGTCCGCTCCCTCGCGCAGTGCCGCCAGGTCGCGTCGAAGGATCTGCCGGCCGCCGTCGGGCTGCTCGACCTCCAGCCGGTGTCCGGCGACGCGGTCGTCATCGCGCGCGCCAAGTCCGCTCTGCTCGAGGACTGGCGCTCGGCCGCCCGACGACGACTGCCCGAGCTCCTCGCCTCCACGCGCCAGCGCGCCGAGCGCCACGGCGAGCTCGCCTACCTCATCGAGCCGGAGCTCAAGGAGTCCCGCGGCGGCATCCGGGACGCCGTCGTGCTCAGCGCGCTGGCCGCCACCTGGCTCACCGACCGGCCGCACGGCGCGGTGGACATGGCCTACGCCCACCTGCTCGACGTCCGGGACACCGTGCAGGTGGTGACGCGTCGGCACACCAACCGGCTCCTGCTCGCGGACCAGGACGAGGTCGCGGCGCTCGTCGGCTTCGACGACCGCGACGACCTCCTGGCCAGCATCGCCGAGGCGGCGCGGGTGATCTCCTACGCCCTGGACACGACCGTGCGCAACGCCCGCCAGGCGCTCCAGCGGCCGGCGCGGACGCCGATGCTGGTGCGCGGTCGGCGCACCGCCCCACGACTGCGCACGATCGCCGAGGACCTCGTCGAGCACGACGGGGAGATCGTGCTGGCCGTCGAGGCCCGGCCCGCCGACGTCCCGCTGCTCTCGCTGCGCGCGGCCGCGACCGCCGCCCGGACCGGGCTGAGCC
>NZ_JBFUHU010000540.1:0-1007 GCF_056402235.1 Cellulomonas sp. P4_B5_2 | reverse complement strand
GGCTCGCACAGCTGCTGGGTGAGCCGCTCGGCGGGACCGTCGGGTTCTCCGTGCGTGGGGAGAGCCGGACCAGCGCGTCGACCCGCGTCGAGGTGGTCACCACCGGGGTGCTCCTGCGACGGCTCCAGCGCGACCCCGAGCTGCCCGGGGTCGCCGTGGTGATCCTCGACGAGGTGCACGAGCGGCACCTGGTCGACGACCTCGCGCTCGCGCTCCTGGTCGACGTCCGGGCCAACCTGCGCGAGGACCTCGCGGTGGTGGCGATGTCGGCGACCGTCGAGGCCGAGCGCACCGCCGCTCTGCTCGGCGGTGCCGAGCCTGCGCCGGTGGTGGCCGTCCCCGGGGCGCAGTTCCCGGTCGAGACCGTGTGGTGCCCGGCCCCCGCACGCACCGCCCGGACGGACGACCGCGGTGTGACGCCCGCATTCCTCGACCACGTCGCCTCGACCGTGCGACGAGCGCTGGACGAGCGCACCGGCGACGTCCTGGTCTTCGTGCCGGGCGCCGGTGAGGTCGACGGCGTCGCTCGTCGGCTCGGCGGGCTCGACGCCGACGTGCGCCCGCTGCACGGCCGCCTGCCGGCCGCCGAGCAGGACAGGGCGCTCACGCCAGGCACCCGTCGACGAGTCGTGGTGTCCACCGCGGTCGCCGAGTCCTCGCTCACCGTGCCGGGCGTCCGGCTGGTGGTCGACGCCGGGCTGTCGCGCGAGCCCCGCACCGACCATGCGCGCGGGCKCGCGGGCCTGGTCACCGTGTCCGTCAGCCGCGCGTCCGCCGAGCAGCGCGCCGGCCGCGCGGGGCGCGAGGGCCCCGGGGCGGTGTACCGGTGCTGGTCCGCCCACGACCACGCCCGGCTGGTCGCGCACCCGCAGCCCGAGATCCTCACGGCCGACCTCACCGCGTTCGCGCTGGAGCTGGCCTGCTGGGGGAGCCCGCACGGCGCCGGTCTCGCCCTGCTCGACCCGCCACCGGCCGCGGCGATGACGGTGGCGCACGCGACCCTCGTC
>NZ_JBFUHU010000539.1:0-1015 GCF_056402235.1 Cellulomonas sp. P4_B5_2 | reverse complement strand
TCGCGGTCCTCGCCGCGTGCAGCCCCGCCGTCAGCACCCCGGAGGGCGACGGTTCCGCTCCGGCCGGCGACTCCGCACCCGGGGCGGACGCCACGAAGGTCGGAGTCATCGCCGTCGGGCCGAAGGACGACTTCGGCTACAACCAGGCGGTCTCCCAGGGCGTCGAGGCGCTGCGTGGGGAGTTCCCCGACATCGAGGTCCTCGAGGCGTACAACATCCCCGAGGACGACACGGCCGCCACGACGATGGAGAGCATGGTCGCGCAGGGGGCGACCATCATCTTCGCCACCAGCTACGGCCACCTGGACGCGGCCAAGCAGGTGGCCGACGCCCACCCCGAGGTCGTCGTGGTCCACCAGGGCGGGCTGCTCGACCCGGTGCCCGCGAACATGGGGACCTACTTCGGCAGCGTGTTCGAGCCGGTCTACCTGGCGGGCATCGCCGCGGGGGCCGCGACGCAGACCGGGAAGCTGGGCTACATCTACGCCATCCCGATCCCGCAGACCCTGGCCAACATCAACGCGTTCACGCTCGGTGCGCAGTCGGTGCGGCCGGACGTCGACGTCACCGCGGTGTCGACGACGAGCTGGTGCGACCCGGCCACGCAGGCCGACCGTGTGGCGTCGCTGCTCAGCTCCGGTGTGGACGTGATGACGCAGCACCAGGACTGCACCAAGACGATCATCGAGGCGACCGAGGCCGCCGGCGCCTTCACGGTCGGCTACCACGCGGACGCGTCGTCGCTGGCGCCCACGGGCTGGCTCACCGGGTCCGAGTGGAACTGGGGCCCGCTGTACACGGACATCGTGCAGACGGCGATCGACGGCGGCTTCACCGGCAGCGAGTACAACGGCAACTACCGCGCGAACATGGCCAGCGGCGAGAACCCGTTCGTCGCCTCCGCGTTCGGCCCGAGCGTGTCCGACGAGACCAAGGCCCTCATCGCGGCGGCGGCGGAGGAGCTCGAGGCCGGCGGCAGCCCGTTCACCGGCCCGATCACCGCGCAGGACGGGAC
>NZ_JBFUHU010000538.1:0-1031 GCF_056402235.1 Cellulomonas sp. P4_B5_2 | reverse complement strand
GCCCGCGCGGACACCTGCTCGAGCACCTGGGCGAAGTCGCCCTGCGGCGCGGTCGCGCCGGTGCGGGCGGGTCGCGGGGCGGCCGGCGGCAGTGCCGTGAGGGCGGCGGTCATGCGGTGGCGCCCAGTCCGGCGAGCGCCTGGAGTGCGGCACGCTGCGCGGCGGCGACCGCCGTACGGCTGTCCGTGGTCGCGGTCGCTGCGGCTCCGGCCTGCGGCAGGATGCGGCGGATAGCCGTCGGCTCCGTGTAGACGTCGCGGACGATCACCGCCTTGCCGGGCTTGGGGGCGTCGATCATCTTGCCGTCTCCCACGTAGATCCCGATGTGGCTGCCGCCCCCGAAGACGACGAGGTCCCCGGGCAGCGCCTGGTCGAGCGACGGGACCGCGGTCCCGAGGGTCATCTGCTCGCGGGCGACCCGCGGCACGTCCGTCACGCCGATGTCGGCGAGCGCGCGCTGCACCAGCCCGGAGCAGTCGAGGCCGCCCTCGTCGAGCGACTCCCCGCCCCACACGTACGGCACGCCGAGGTACGTCGTGGCCGCGGAGACGAGATCCTGGCCGGTAGGTGCCGCCGTGGTCGGCGTGGTGGTCTGCACGGCCGCGGCCGCGGTGAGCGCGGCGTCGAACGAGATGCTCGCCGTCGGCCTCGCGACCGTCGCGGTGGGTGCCGGTCCCTCGACCACCTGGCGCAGCTCCCCGATCCGGGCCTGCACGGCCATGATCCCGGCGGTCATGCGTCCGTCCCCCGGTCCTCGGCGGCGCGTCGACCGGCAACCTCGTCGAGCACCTTCTGCTCCGCGCGCGCCTCCTCGGCACGCTCCGCCTCGTCGTGCCGCTCCTCGAGCCGCTCGAGCGCCCGCACGCGCTGGCGCGCATCGGTCCAGGTCTGCGCGCGGTCGTCGGTCGCGGACTCGGCCTGCACCACCTCGACGCGCCTCTCGACGAGCAGCGCCCCGAGCGCGGCCCGACCGGCAACCGCCGCGTGCCAGGCGAGGCGGTCGCCCACGGCGGGCATGGTCGACCCCGAGA
>NZ_JBFUHU010000537.1:0-1033 GCF_056402235.1 Cellulomonas sp. P4_B5_2 | reverse complement strand
GTGCCGCGGGTGCGCACGCCGTCGAGGAGAACGCGGGAGACGGGGTCGATCGCGGTGGCGACGAGCACGGCGGCGGCGGGAGCACGCGGCACCAGGGCGAGCGCGTGCCCGACGGCGGTCCGGGCACCGATCGTCAGGTCCGCCGTCAGCGGCCCCGCACGGAGGCGCCAGCGACGTCGACGCTCGTCCGCCGCGAGCGTCACCGGGACCACGTGCACGGCGTCGAAGTCGTAGGTCGACGCCACCAGCTCGGCCACGTCGTCACGCGGCGCGAGCAGGAGCCGGGTGCCGTCCGCGCGCTCGACCATGACGTCGGCGAACGGGCCGACGGGCGAGCCGAGCCAGCGGCCGACGACGATCCGCGTGCCCTCCTGCGTCCCCACGCCCGCGATGTGCCCGTCGAACACCCACCGGGTCATCGGAGCGACCACCGTGCGGGGGCCTGAGCTGCTGGTGCGCACATCCGGGCACCGTAGCTCCGGCCGGTCCTGGCCGCCTGCCGGACGAGCGAMCCGTCAGAACAGCACGGGCTGCGCCGCCGCCACGCTCGGCTCGAGCGCGGGAAGGTCCGCCGCAGCCAGGCTGCCCGTCGGGTACGAGCCCTCGCCCGGCGTCTCGCGGCGACCCGACCGGTGTCCCGCCCCGTCGGCGAAGCCGTGCCGCACCAGCAGGGGGCGCACACGCTCGTCGAGCCACCGCGCGTACTCCCGCGGTACGTACGCCCCGCGCCCGTAGAGCTCCTCGTAGCGGTGCACCAGGGCGGGCGCGTGCTCGCGCAGCCAGGCGAGGAAGAGCGGCTTGACCGGCCCCCGCAGGTGCAGTGGCAGGACCGTCACCCCGGTGGCGCCCGCGTCGGCGAGCTCCCGCAGCAGAGCGTCGAGGCGTCCCCGGTCGTCCGTGAGCCACGGCAGCACGGGCGCGACCATGACGCCGCACGGCAGCCCCGCGTCGCGGACCGCCCGGATGAGATCGAGGCGCGCCCGAGGCGTCGGCGTGCCGGGCTCCAGGGCCTGCTGAAGGGTCTCGTCGCCGA
>NZ_JBFUHU010000536.1:0-1038 GCF_056402235.1 Cellulomonas sp. P4_B5_2 | reverse complement strand
GGTCGTGCGCGGCCTGCAGGAGAGCGACCAGGTCGACCACCTCGGGCGCGGAGAGCAGCCCCCCGAGCCCGACGACCTCGACCGGGAGCCCCGCATCGCGCAGGGCGCGGCGCAGGGTCTCGAACTGGGACCGCTTGCGGCACAGGACCGCCGCCGTGACCCGGTCGCGTCCCGGTCCGGCGGGCCGCCAGCGGTCGCGGACGAACTGTGCGACCGCCCGCGCCTCGTCCTCGACCGTCTCGGCGACGTGGGCGTGGACGTGCCCCTCGCCCGCACCCGGTCGGGCCTCCAGGACAGGCGCCGCGACGCGCGTGGCCGACGCTCGCAGCGGTGCCGCCACGTGGTTGGCGGCCGCGAGGATGAGCCGGTCGTTGCGCCACGAGACGGACAGCAGGTGGACGTCCGCCGGCGACCGGGAGCCGTCCGGGTGCACCCGGGGGAACGACGTCGGGAAGCCCTCGAGCCCGCCGGCGCTCGCCCCGCGCCAGCCGTAGATCGACTGGTGCGGGTCGCCCACCGCGGTCACCGGGTGCCCGCCGCCGAACAGGGCGCCGAGCAGGGTCAGCTGCGCGTAGGACGTGTCCTGGTACTCGTCGAGSAGSACCACCCGGAACCGSTGCCGCTCGCCGGCACCGACCTCGGGCACGTCGAGGGCGAGCCGCGCGGCCAGGGCGACCTGGTCGCCGAAGTCGATCGCGTCGCTCGCCCGCTTGCTCGCCCGGTACTCGCCGACCAGCTCGAGGACGCGGACCCGCTCCCCCAGCGACCGCAGCAGTCTCTTGATCTCGGCGTACGGCTCGCGCGGCGGGGAGCCCGCCGGCGTCGACGCGATCGCCTCGATGATGCCCTCGATCCCGCTCCGGGCACCGCCCGCGTCGAGCAGGTGCTCGTCCAGCGCACCCGAGAGCGCGAGCACCGCCTCGATCACGGTCGACGTGGCGGCGTCGGTGTCCAGGTCGTCGCTCCACGCCTCGACCACCTCGGACGCCAGCTGCCACTGCGCCGCCTCCCCCAGCAGCCGCGCCGACGGGTCGAGCC
>NZ_JBFUHU010000535.1:0-1068 GCF_056402235.1 Cellulomonas sp. P4_B5_2 | reverse complement strand
CGCCGACGGTCGACCGCACCGGCGGCCGCCGCGAGCCCGACCGCGGCGATGCCGAGACCCGCGAGCACCGTCCCGGCCGCGCGGAGCATCCGGTCGAACGCGGCGGCGGTCGGCGCCGACCGCACCTCGTCGAGCCGGCCCGTCCGCGTGGTGACGGCGATGTCGTCAGCCGAGCCGGCCGCGGAGGCCGCCCCAGGTCCGGCCCACCAGGCCACCGTCGCCTGCACCGGTCGGCCGAGCGCGTCGGCAAGGGCCGCCCGGTCCACGACGACCGTCACCGACGACGCGGCGTCGGCGAGCGGCAGGTCGGGGGCGACGCCGACGACCTCCAGCGGGATCGACTCGCCGTCCCACCGCAGGTTCAGGGAGGTCGCTCCCGGACGCACGCCCGAGACGAGCGCGGGGATCGCAGCCGCGTCGGCACCGCCGAGCGCAGCGAGACCGGGTGCGTCCGGTGCGGGTGTCGCCGCGAGCAGACGCGCCTCGGCCGCGGCGTCGACCGCCACGAGCCGGGCGACCTCGTCGACGCCGTCGCCGAGCAGCTGCGTGCCCTCGACCACGCGAGCCGTCGCGACGAGGACCTCGGGAGCGACGCCGAGATCGGTCGCCAGGTCCTCGGGCAGCCCCGGTTCCGGTGCGGCCGTCAGCACCACGTCCGCTCCCACGGTGGCCCACGAGCCGGCCTCCTGGCCGGAGCGGACCGTCGCCTGGAGCGCGAGCACCAGGGTGGACATGGCCGCCACCAGGACGAGCGTCAGCACGGGCACGACCGCCACCGGCGTGCGCGCGACCGCGACGAGCGTGATCGGCCCGCGCGTCCGCGCCGCCGCACGCCGCGCCCAGCGGGTGACGGGGGGCAGCAGGCGCAGCAGCAGCACGGCGACCGCGGCTGCGACGAGCACGGGAGCGGCGGTCACGACGAGGTCGGCACCGAGGCTGCCGGCCGCCGACCGCGCCCCACGGGCTCGGAGGGTGACCAGGCCGGCGGCCGCCAGCAGCACGACGGTCGCCTCGACCAGGGGGCGCCGCAGACCGGCACCCCGTGCGGGGGCCCGCCCGGTCCGGCGC
>NZ_JBFUHU010000534.1:0-1075 GCF_056402235.1 Cellulomonas sp. P4_B5_2 | reverse complement strand
ACACCGCCTCGTCGCCGGTCACCGTGAGCGTGCCCACCTGGGACGGGTTGTCCCAGCCGGCCGGCGGGTTGCCGGAGCCGTCGTCGAGCACTCCGCCCTGCCGCACGTACCAGTCGCCGCCGTAGTTCAGCTCGTGGATGCCGCAGTGCGTGTAGAGCGAGAACGTCGCGTCGAGCCTGGTCGGGAAGGGCTCGGCAGGAGCACCCGCGCAGCCCGCGAGCGCGACGCACGCGACGACGACGACCAGGGCGCGCCTCATGCCTGGTCTGTGTCCGCACGCGCACCGATCTTGCGTCCGACGTACAGCAGGTGGCCGGCGGTCGCGAGCGTGCCGGGGTCCGACGCCGTCTCCACCACCCGGTCGAGCAGCCGGCAGTACGCGGCGGGGTCCTCGACCCGCAACGCCTCGAACCCGCCCTCCACTCCGGTGAGGAACCCGTGCGTCGACGCCAGCAGCAGCGACGAGAACCCGTGCGACTCGAAGAACGGGCACACCTCGGTCGGCTGCACCCCGTGCACGTGCGTGAAGCGACCGGGCACCGCGTTCTCGAAGACGCCCTCGTCCAGCAGCCGGTCGACGAACGCCGGGTCGGCCAGCTGCCACCGCTCGTCGGGGAGCGAGAGCACCCGCCGGACGGAGGTGTACCGCGGCATGAGTGCGACGGCGACGAGCCCGTCGGGACGGGTGACACGGGCCAGCTCGGACGCGGCGAGCGCGCGGTCGTGCGCGTCGGACAGGTGGTACATCGGGCCGAGGGACAGGACCGCGTCGAACGTCCCGTCGGCCCAGCGCGACAGGTCACGGGCGTCGATCTCGACCACCTCCTGGACCGTGCCGGCGGGCAGCGACGACTCGGCGATGGCCAGCAGCTCGGGGGACAGGTCGGCCAGCGAGACGTCCCAGCCGAGCTCCGCCAGCCACACGGAGTACGGACCGGTGCCGCCGCCCAGGTCGAGCGCTCGCCCGGGCGTGCCGAGGTGCGGCTCCAGCAGGCGGGTCGTCAGGATCCGTTCGAGGAGGCCCTCGGGGGAGAGCAGCCGGTCCCGCTCGTGCTCGCTCTTCGCCGCGTAGTAC
>NZ_JBFUHU010000533.1:0-1078 GCF_056402235.1 Cellulomonas sp. P4_B5_2 | reverse complement strand
GACCACACCCGACGAGCGGTCCGACTGGGACGCCCTCACCCGGGGCGACGACCCGTCCTGACGTGCGGTCCGACTCGTCCGTCGGGTGCCGGACGGCGTTCCGATGGTCGGATAGGGTTGGGCGCAGAACCGAGCACGGAGGGCACCCACTGATGGCTGACGACACCCTGGCGCACCGCGCACAGAACGCCACGACGACCGAGGCGATGCACCTGCCGCCGACGGCCGCACCGACCAACCACGGCAAGACGCTCGCCGCGTGGTTCACCACGTACGGCGTGGTCATCGCGTTCGTCGTCGCTGCCCTCGGCGTGCTGTTCGCGCAGGTGTGGCTGTTCTGGGTCGGCATGGCCCTGGTCGCCCTCGTGCTGATCGGCGGCAAGGCCCTGCAGGCCTCCGGCCACGGCCAGGGCGGCGCCAAGACGCGTGCCCGGCAGGCACGCACCGGCGGGCACTGACCCGCCCGTTCCACCGCCACCCGGGAAGCGGATGGCGCACGCGACCCAGGAGGACCGATGTCCACCCCCAACGAGCCGCAGAACCCGTACGGCAGCGGAGAGCCGCAGCCGCCGCAGGACCCCACCGGGGTGCCGCAGTACCCGGCAGCGCCCCCGCCGCCGCAGCCGCAGTACCCCGCGGCGCCGTACCCGGAGGCCGGCGGAACTCCTCAGTACCCCGCGGCCACGCCGTACGGGTCGGCTCCCGGCTACCAGCAGCCCGCTCCGGGGTACGGCGGCGCCTACGTGTACCCGAAGAACAGCCTCGCCGTCTGGTCGCTGGTCCTCGGCATCGCGTCGTTCGTGCTGTCGTGCGGGCTCTTCACCGGGATCCCCGCGGTGATCGTCGGCAACAACGCCAAGAAGGCCGTCGCTCGCGGCGAGGCGAACAACGGTGGCATGGCCACGGCGGGCGTCATCCTGGGCTGGATCGCGATCGTGCTCTCGGTGCTCGGGATCATCGTGTTCGCCGTGCTGTTCTCGAACGCGGACTTCCGCGACGCGTTCACCGACGGCTACAACTACTCCGACTACTGACGTGACGACCGTCGACGACGGTCCGCAGCCTCAGCCGACCGACC
>NZ_JBFUHU010000532.1:0-1098 GCF_056402235.1 Cellulomonas sp. P4_B5_2 | reverse complement strand
GTCCGCATCCTCGGGTACGTCGGCGTCTGCGCGGGGCTCGCGATGATCCTCGGCGGCAGCCTGGTCGACGTCCTCGTCGCGTCCGTGCTCGGTGCCGCGATCGCCGGCCTGCAGGTCGCGACGGTGCGCCTCCCGGCCGCGTACCAGGCGCTCGTCGTGCTCAGCTGTGCGTTCGTCGTCGCCGCCGCGGTGTTCCTGCTGTCCCGGACGGGGATCGACGTCGGCATGCTCGCACCGCTGGTGGCACCCCTGGTCACGTTCCTGCCCGGGGCCCTGCTCACCACCGCGGCGATCGACCTGGCCACCCGGCAGATGATCGCGGGCTCCGCGCGCCTCGCCGCCGGGACCATGCAGCTCGTCCTCCTGGCACTGGGCATCACGGGGGCGGCCGCGCTGGTCGGCGTCCCCGCGTCCGCGTTCGGCTCCGCCGCGTCCCAGCCGCTCGGGTGGGCCGGACCGTGGCTCGGGGTGCTCGTCTTCGGCACGGGCGTGGTGTTCCACCACTGCGCCCGCCGCCGCGCGCTCCCGTGGATCCTGCTCGTGCTCCTCGTCGCCTACGCCGGTCAGGTGGTGGGCGGGCTGTTCTTCGGCGGCGTGTTCTCCGCGTTCATCGGGGCGGCGCTGATGACACCGGTCGCGATGTTCGCGGCGACCCGGCCGACCGGACCGCCCGCGCTGGTCGGGTTCCTGCCCGGCTTCTGGCTGCTGGTGCCCGGCGCGCTCGGGCTCGTCGGGGTGACCTCGATCCTCGGGGAGGACGCCCAGGCGCTGAACACCGTGGTCACGGCGGCGACGACGATGGTCGCGATCTCGCTGGGGGTGCTCGCGGGGATCGCGCTCGGGTCTGCTGTCGGGCGGCGCGTCGGGCTGGCGGTGACGCGGTTCTGACGACGTCGGTCACCCAAGGAACGCGACGGCCGAGCATCCGCTAGGCATGCACGACGGATCCCTCGGCGGTGACCTCGTCGGCGTCGGCGTCGTCGAACCAGCGACCCTGCTCGCCGAGATAGCGGAACCTGATGGTCGAGCCCACCGGAACGGTGACGGACGTGCTCATCGTCCCGTTCGAACGTCGACGCAGCGGGTGCAGCCCGGGCG
>NZ_JBFUHU010000531.1:0-1099 GCF_056402235.1 Cellulomonas sp. P4_B5_2 | reverse complement strand
GGGTGGGGGTGTCGGCGTCGACGACGCTGGCGAGGACGGTGCCGAGCCGTCGCCGGCGGCCCTCGACGCGCTCGGCGACGAGGTGCAGTCCGTGGATGTCGCCGGCAGAGCCCGGCAGCGGCACCTTGCCGAGCGCCTTGGCGAGCAGGCCGCCCGCGGTGTCGACGTCCTCGTCGTCCACCTCGAGGCCGAACAGCTCGCCCAGCTCGTCCCGGCCGAGCCGCGCGGGGACGCGGAACACGCCGTGCCCCAGGTCCTCCACGACGGGCGCCGTCGGGTCGTGCTCGTCGGTCAGCTCGCCGACGATCTCCTCGATGGCGTCCTCGATGGTCACCAGGCCGGCGATGCCGCCGTACTCGTCGACCACCATCGCCATGTGCGACGAGCCGTCCTGGAGCTCGCGCAGCAGCTCGTCGACCGGCTTCGACTCGGGAACGAAGACCGCCGGGCGCGCCAGCGACGACGCCGGGGCGTTCAGCATCGCCTCCTGCTCGCGGCGGTCCGAGCCGCCTACGGGTCCGATCGGCAGGCGACCGACGACGTCCTTGAGGTACAGCACGCCGCGCAGGTCGTCCACGGAGTCGCCGACCAGCGGCACCCGGGAGAACCCGGACCGCAGCAGCAGGGCGAGCGCCTTGCGCAGGGGCGTGTCGGCCGAGGCGGTGACCATGTCCGTCCGGGGCACCATGACCTCGCGGGTGAGCGTGTCGCCCAGCTCGAGCACCGAGCGGAACATCTCCCGCTCCTCGTCCTCGATCACGTCCGACTCGCTCACGCGCTGCACCATGTCCCGCAGCTCGCTCTCCTCCGCGGCGGCCGACGTCGCACCGGGTCGACCGACCGCGCCCAGGCGGCCGGCGACAGCCGTCACGGCCACGAGCACGTGGGACAGGCGGGTGAGCGTGGCGACGGGATGCTGGCGACCGAGCGTCCGGGGGCTCGCCCGCACCAGCAGGAACGCGACGAGCCCGCAGACCGCGACCGAGACCAGCAGCACCGCCCACCACGCCAGGCCGGCCGCGGCGACCACGAGCGCGATGCACACGGTGGCGGTCATCTCGGCGATCAGCCGCACGAACGCCGCTGCCGACGCGACCCG
>NZ_JBFUHU010000530.1:0-1121 GCF_056402235.1 Cellulomonas sp. P4_B5_2 | reverse complement strand
CTGCTCTTCCACGACACCTGGATCGGCGCCGACCAGTGACGGCCTACGTCCTGCGGCGGCTCGGTGCGGCGGTGCTCGTGCTCTGGGCGGCGTTCACGGTCTCGTTCGCGGTGCTCTACCTGCTGCCGAGCGACCCGGTGAGCATCATGCTCGACGCGGCCAACCCCGGCGGCACCGTGGACCCGGCGCAGGTGGCCGAGCTGAGCGCCCGCTACGGGTTCGACCGGCCGCCGCTCGAGCAGTACGTCGTGCTGCTCGGGCGGGCCGTGACGGGCGACCTGGGGGTCTCGGTGACCTCGGGCGCTCCGGTCTCGCAGCTGCTCGCGGACGCGTTCCCGCAGACGCTCGCGCTCACCAGCGTGGCCCTGGGGATCGCCCTGCTTCTCGGCGGAACGATCGCGGCGACGTCGTCGTGGACCCGGTCGACCCGGCTGCGGGGCGCGCTGCTGGCGCTGCCGCCGCTGGGGGTGTCCATGCCGACGTTCTGGATCGGGCTGCTGCTGCTCCAGCTGTTCTCGTTCCGGCTGCCGGTGTTCCCGGCGGTCGGCAACCAGGGGATCGCGAGCATCGTCCTGCCGGCGGTCACCCTCGCCATCCCGCTCTCCGCGGTGGTCGCCCAGGTGCTCGCCCGCTCGATGCGGACCGCGTGGGACGCGCCCTACGTCGAGACGGCGCTGGCCAAGGGTGCGTCCCGGGGCCGGGTGCAGTGGCGGCACGTCACGCGCAACGCCGCACTGCCCGCGCTGACCCTGCTCGGGATCGCGGTCGGCAACCTGCTGGCCGGTGCCGTGGTGGTGGAGACGGTGTTCTCCCGCGCGGGGTTCGGCGGACTCGTCGAGAAGGCCGTCCGCGCCCAGGACATCCCCGTGGTGCAGGGGGTCGTCGTGGTCGGCGCGCTCGTGTTCGTGGTCGTCAACCTCGTGGTCGACCTCGCCTATCCCGCACTCGACCCGCGGATCTCCCGCACCCCCTCCACGGCCTGACGCACGGAAGGACACGTCATGACCCTCGTCTCGCACGCACCGGCCGTCGCGGCGCCGACCCTCGTCCCCGCGCCCGCGGTCCCGGTCCGGCGCGCTCGCCCGGTCCGGCACCCGCTCGCCCGTCCCGGCGTGCTCGCC
>NZ_JBFUHU010000529.1:0-1122 GCF_056402235.1 Cellulomonas sp. P4_B5_2 | reverse complement strand
TGCAGGAGCAGGTCGCCGGCACGGAGCGCGGCCGCGGGCACCTCGACCATCACCCCCGCCTGCGGGAGGCCGTGCGCGACGCAGCGCTCGACGAAGCCGTCGGCCTCGTCGGCGGTGGCCACCATCGGGGCCATCACCCAGACGTCGGCCGACGACGACGACGCGGCCTGGGCGATGGCCGCGAGCTGGTCGTCGAGGACCCCGGGGTGCGCCCAGGAGGTACGCAGCCCGCGCACCCCGAGGGCGGGGTTGGGCTCCCCCGCCGCCGTCACGAACGGCAGCGGCTTGTCGGCGCCCGCGTCGAGCGTGCGGATCACCACGCGTCGGCCCGGGAATGCGGCGAACACCCGCGAGTAGGCCGCCACCTGCTCCGCGATCCCCGGCGCGGTGGTCCGGCCCAGGAACTCGAACTCCGTGCGGAACAACCCGATGCCCTCGGCCCCGGCCTCCGCGGCGGCCGCGGCACCCGCCGGGTCCGCGACATTGGCCAGCAGCGGGACGGCGTGACCGTCGGACGTGGCACCCGGCCGCTCCAGGCGGGACGGGCGGGGTCTCGTCCGTGCTGCCCGCTCGACCATGTCGACGTCGGGGGACCGCACGACCTCGCCCACCGAGCCGTCCACGAGGACCGTCTCGCCGTCGGCGATCGCCTCCGCCCCGACCACGGCGACCACGCACGGGATGCCCAGGGAACGCGCGAGGATCGCCGTGTGGGCCGTCGGCCCCCCGCCGGCGGTCACGATGGCCAGCACGCGTTCCGGGTCGAGCCGCGCGGTGTCTGCCGGCGCCAGGTCGCCGGCCACCAGGACGAACGGGATGCCCGGGTCCGGCACGCCCGGCGGCCGCAGGCCGAGCAGCTCGGCGATGACGCGGTCGCGCACGTCCTGGACGTCAGCCGCGCGGTCGGCGAACAACCCGCCCAGAGCGCGGAGCTGCTCCGCAACCAGCTCGGCCGCGTCCCACACGGCCCGGGCGGGGGTCGCCCGGGTCTCCAGCACCCGCCGACGGGCCTCGTCGGCGAGCGTCGGATCGGCCGCCATCGCCGCGGTGACCACGAGGATGTCCGCCGCCTCACCGCTCGCCGCCTCGGCGGCCCGGGCCAGGTCGTCCTGGACCCGGGCC
>NZ_JBFUHU010000528.1:0-1125 GCF_056402235.1 Cellulomonas sp. P4_B5_2 | reverse complement strand
CGCCCCGGCGGAGGCCGCGGCGGCCGCGCCCGCGGCGAGCCCACCGCCGACGGGCAGGAGCACGCCGAGGGCGCCCAGCCCGACCAGTCCCAGCACGAGCGGCGCGATGACCGCACGCATGCCGTGGTTGACGTCGCCCAGCTCGAGCAGCAGCCCGCGACAGGTCCCGCAGTCCTCGAGGTGTGCCTGCACCTGGGTGGTCTCACGCGTGCCGAGCCCGCCCCGGACGTAGGCGCCCAGCTTCCCCGCAACCGCACGGCACCCCTCGTCGAGCGGGTCCTGGAGGTGCTGCTGCAGGTACGCCTGACGCAGTCCCTCGCGCGCGCGGTACGCGAGCGCGGCGACCCCGTTGGCGGTCAGTCCGAGGATGGGGGCGATCTCCGCGGGAGACAGGCCCTCGACCTCCGTGTGCCACAGCACGGCCTGCCAGCGCTCGGGCAGCGTGTGGAACGCCCGCGCGACGACGCCACGCTCGAAGCCGGCCAGCGCGGGCTCCTCGGCGGTGCCGGCCCACGCGGTGCCCGACTCGAGGACGGCGAGGTCATCGGTCGGCTGCATGCGACGGGCCTTCTCGCGGCGGACCGCAGCCACGCGACGCACCACGGTGAACAGGTACGCGCGGAACGCGGACTCGGGGCCGCTGCCGCGCTGGAGGGCGCCGAAGACGGCCGTGAAGGAGTCGGCGACGACGTCGTCGGCGTCTGCCGGGGAGTCCGTGTACTGCCGCGCGACCACCCAGGCAGCGCCCGCGTGCCGCTCATAGAGCGCGCCGATGGCAGCCGTGTCACCCGCGCGCGCGGAGAGGATCAGCTCCGCGTCCGCCGTGATACCGCCGTCCAGCTGCGTGCGTGGTGACACGAACAGCTCCCATCAGCTTTCAACGTCCGACCGCACAGACTGCCATATCCCTCGTTTCTACATAAGCGGAGAGAATCCCGGCGGGTGAAAACTCGCGGACCGGCGTCACACCCGACAGGTGTCGGCCTCTCATCCGGCGTGACGATGATGAACTCGGGGTCGAACAACGCTGCCCTGCCGGACGTCTCGGGAGCTGTCCCGACGGACGCCCTGCCCACGGCGGTCAGAGAACGCTGGCGCGACGAGAGCGTCCGGTCCGTGTGGCTG
>NZ_JBFUHU010000527.1:0-1141 GCF_056402235.1 Cellulomonas sp. P4_B5_2 | reverse complement strand
CCACGGCACCCACCGGGACGTCGCCGGTGAGCACCGCGCGGCGCGCCTCGTCGAGCGCGCGGCCCATCGCCCAGGCGTCGGCCGTCTGCTCCGGACGGCGGGGCTCGATCATGGAGGCATCATGGCGCACCCGACGCCGGTAGGTTGAGCCCATGCGCCTGCACGTCGCGGACCACCCCCTGGTCGCCCACAAGCTCACCGTCCTGCGCGACGTCCACACCGCGTCGCCCACCTTCCGGCTCCTGGTCGAYGAGCTGGTCACGCTCCTCGCCTACGAGGCGACCCGGGAGGTGCACGTCGAGTCGGTCGACATCGTCACCCCGGTCACCTCGACCACCGGCGTCAAGCTGGCCGACCCGCGCCCGCTCGTCGTGCCGATCCTGCGCGCCGGGCTGGGCATGCTCGACGGCATGACCCGCCTCCTGCCCACCGCCGAGGTCGGCTTCCTGGGCATGCAGCGCGACGAGGAGACCCTCGAGGCGATCACCTACGCCAACCGGCTCCCGGACGACCTGTCGGGCCGCCAGTGCTTCCTGCTCGACCCCATGCTGGCCACCGGCGGCACCCTGGTCGCCGCCATCGACTTCCTGCTGGCGCGCGGCGCCCGGGACGTCACCGCGGTGTGCCTGCTGGCCGCGCCCGAGGGCCTGGCCGTGGTCGAGCAGGCGGTCGGTGACCGGGCCGACGTGTCGATCGTCGTCGCGGCCGTCGACGAGCGCCTGAACGACAAGGCGTACATCGTCCCGGGGCTCGGCGACGCGGGCGACCGGCTGTACGGCGTCGTTTGAGGCGTCCACTCCCTGGGACGGCGACGAATCCTCCTTGGTGACGACGAGCGGGCGTGCGACAGTCGCCCCATGACCACGTCTGCGCTGCGCCTCGTCGCCGCGTATCCGTGCGCGTGTCATCGGTCCTGATCCCCCAGGCCCTGACCCCGAGCGTGGCCCGACCAGCCGCGCACTGCGCACCCGGAGACGTCTCATGGCACTGCCCACCCCGCTGCCCCGCCCCCAACCCGGGCTGCTCCTGTACGTGAGCCTGCCCGAGGGGACCAGCCGCGCGCCCGGTGACCTGGCCGAGGTGGCCGAGGTGCTGCGCGAGTTCGCCACCGAGATGCTGCCCGGCGCGGACACCTACACCG
>NZ_JBFUHU010000526.1:0-1165 GCF_056402235.1 Cellulomonas sp. P4_B5_2 | reverse complement strand
GTTCCGCTGTGCCCAAGGTCCTCACCGCCGGTCGCCCCTGGCGCGTCATCCTCCTGTTCGCCGTCCCCCTGCTCGTCGGCAACGTCGTCCAGCAGCTCTACCAGGCGGCCGACGCCGTCGTCGTCGGTCGCGTTCTCGGCGTCGACTCCCTGGCCGCCGTCGGCGCCACGGGCGCGCTGCTGTTCCTCCTGCTCGGCTTCGCGTGGGGCATGACGAACGGCTTCGCGATCCCGACCGCGCACGCGTTCGGCGCGGGGGACCACGCGGCGGTGCGCCGGTCGGTCGCGGCCGGCGCGGTCCTGTCGGCGGCGACGAGCGTGGTGCTCACCGTGGCGGCGCCCCTGCTCGCGGGTCCGGCGCTGCGGCTGATGCACACGCCCGAGGAGCTGCTGCCGGAGGCGACGACCTTCGCGGTCATCAGCTTCCTCGGCGCCAGCACGATGATGTTCTTTAACTTCCTGTCGGCGGTCATCCGGGCCATCGGCGACTCGCGCACGCCCCTGATCTTCCTCACGCTCAGCTGCGTGCTGAACGTCGTCCTGGTGGTCGGCGCGGTGGCCGGCCTCGGCATGGGCGTGGCCGGTGCGGCGGCGTCGACGATCCTCTCGCAGGGGGTCTCGGTGGCCCTCTGCCTCGAGTTCGTGYGGCGACGGGTCCCGGTCCTGCACGTGCAGCGTGCCGACTGGCGGGTGAGCGGCGCCGAGCTGCGCAAGCACCTGCGGCTCGGCCTGCCCATGGGGTTCCAGGCGTCGATCATCGCGATCGGCACGCTCGCCGTGCAGGTGCGCCTGAACGCGCTGGGGTCCGACGCGGTCGCCGCGTACACGACGGCCGCGCGGGTGGACGGGCTCGCGGTCGCCCTGCTGTCGTCGCTCGGCATCGCGATGTCGATGTTCGTCGCGCAGAACCTGGGCGCCGGCCGGCCGGACCGCATCCGGGAGGGCGTCGTGCAGGGCATGTGGATCTCGGTCGTCGGCTCGGCGGTCCTCGGCGTCGTGCTCGTGGCCGGGGGTGCCGCGATCATCGGCGTCTTCGTCGGCGAGGGGGAGCAGCGTGTGGTCGACATGGCCGCGCACTACCTCCTGGTCAACGGGGTGCTCTACGTGGTCCTGGGCGTGCTGTTCGTGCTGCGTGGTTCGCTGCAGGGCCTCGGACAGACGGTGGT
>NZ_JBFUHU010000525.1:0-1171 GCF_056402235.1 Cellulomonas sp. P4_B5_2 | reverse complement strand
CGTAGGCGTAGGCCGCGACCGGGTCACCCTCGTCGGCGAGCGCACCCTCGGCCAGGAGGGCCCACAGCAGCGACGACGCCGGAGCGGCGGGGACGGCCTCGCGCGGCGTCGACCCGCTGCTCAGGGCCGCGCGGGCGTCCGCGTCGGGGCCGTCGGCGGGCAGCAGCGTCGGGGCGGGACCGTCCAGCAGGTTCTCGTGGCTCATGCGCACAGTGTCCCCCACCGTGTGCGCGGGAGAAGGGGCGCGGTTACAGTCGTCTGGCCGACCTGGACCGCTGTTCGGCACGCATCTCGCAACCCGACAGGGCACACATGATCGAGATCTCCACGTCCGCGACGACGACCACCTTGGCGATCGCCGGCGACCTCGACCTGGCCGAGCGCGACCAGTTCCCGGAGATCGCCGCGCGCGTGGTGGGCCTGCGCCGCCAGCTCCTGGTCATCGACATGTGCCAGGTCTCGTTCATGGACTCCACCGGGGCGGCGTTCCTCATCTCGCTGGCCGACTCCGGCCGCAAGCGCGGCGGCGCGACCGTCCTGCGCGGCGCGGACCCGCGGGACCTGTTCGTCATCGAGATCTGCGGTGCGCTCGAGCTGTTTCGTATCGACGAGGAGCACCACTGCGAGGAGGGCGTCACCCAGTCGGGCTTCCGCCACCCCGACGGGGCACCCACCCCGGCCTAGCGAAGGACGGACGGCAGCGACCCCGGTCGCACCTTCGCCCACACGAGCTTGCCCCCGCGGGACTGCCGCCAGCCCCAGTCGGCCAGTCGCTCGACGATCTGCATGCCGAACCCGCCCACGCGCCCGGGGTGCCCGTCCGTGGTGACCGGCGGAGCAGGGTTCCCGTCCTCCACCTCGATGCGCAGGCCGTCGCCCGTGTCGTAGAGCTGCAGCGACACGTGCCCGAACCCGTGCAGCACCGCGTTGGCCACCAGCTCGGACACGACGAGCTCGGCGTTGGCGGAGTCCTCGATCCCCCACGCGTTGCAGGTGCGGACGACCGCGTGCCGGGCGCGCCCGATGGACGCCGCCTCGCTGGGCAGCGACCAGCGCCGGCGCCGGGGGCTGCGGGCGCGGGCGGAGGTGTCCAACGGCGACGGCACGCGCTGGACGACCACGGCGACGTCGTCCTCGCGGTGGTCCGCGAGCCGGGACAGCAGCTCCTCGC
>NZ_JBFUHU010000524.1:0-1176 GCF_056402235.1 Cellulomonas sp. P4_B5_2 | reverse complement strand
GAGCGGGGTCGGCAAGACGACCGCGCTGGAGGTCGCCCTCGGGCTGCTGCGACCCGACGCCGGCCGCGCCACGATCGACGGCGTGGACCTGGCGGACGTCGACCCGGCCACGCTGTGGGCGCAGGTCACGTGGCTCCCCCAGCGGCCCGTGCTCGAACCCGGGACGATCGCGCAGCTGGTGGGAGGCGACGAGGCCTCGCGTACGAGCGCGGCTGCGCTCACCGGCCTCGACGCCGTGCTCGCGGATCTGCCTCTCGGCTGGGCGACGCCGCTCGGCCGCGGTGGCGAGGGCCTCAGCCTCGGCCAGCGGCAGCGCGTCGCCCTCACCCGCACCCTGCTGTCGCCGACCCCGCTCGTCGTCCTCGACGAGCCCACCGCCCACCTGGACGCGGCCGGCGAGCAGGTGGTGCTCGACACCGTGCGGGCGCTGCGGGACGCGGGCCGGACCGTGCTGCTGGTGGCGCACCGGCTCTCGCTGGTCGCGGCCGCCGACGACGTCGTCCCGGTGCGCTCGAGCGCGGAGGTCCTCGCATGACGCGCGGGACGCTCCGACGGGCGATCCGGCTCCTGGACATCGATCCCCGGCGCCTCGCTCTCGCACTGCTGCTGGGGACGCTCGCGCTCGGGTGCGGGGTCGCGCTGGCCGCCGTGTCCGCCTGGTTGATCGCGCGCGCCTCGCAGATGCCGCCCGTCCTCCAGCTGTCGGTGGCCACCGTGGCGGTCCGGGCGTTCGGCATCGGGCGCGGGGTGCTGCGGTACCTCGAGCGCCTGGTGTCCCACGACCTCGCCCTGCGCGGCATGACCGAGCTGCGCACCACGCTGTACCAGCGCCTCGCGGTGGCCCGGCCCGACACCCTGCTGCGGCTGCGGCGCGGTGACCTGCTGGCTCGCGTCGGTGCGGACGTCGACACGGTCGGCGACGTCGTCGTCCGCGGCCTGCTCCCGGCCGGGGTGGCCACGCTGCTCGGTGCGGGCACCGTCCTCGCGATGTGCGCGTTCTGGCCGCCCGCCGGGCTGGCGCTCGCCGGCTGTCTCCTGCTCGCCGGGGTCGCGGCGCCCCTGATCGCGGCACGCGCCGCACGCACCACCGAGGACCTCGCGCTGCAGAGCCGCGCGGACATGACCGCCACCGCGCTGGGCCTGCTCGACGACACGGGTCCGCTGCGGGTCGCCGGG
>NZ_JBFUHU010000523.1:0-1186 GCF_056402235.1 Cellulomonas sp. P4_B5_2 | reverse complement strand
GCCGCGCAGCGACGGCCCCAGCGGGCTGCCGACGAGGTTCTCGGCGAGCTCCACCGTGGCGCGGGCGTTCAGCGGCCGCAGCTCGAGGTACCGGGCTCCCGCCCGCGTCCAGGCGGCGACGACCGCCGCGAGCTCGGGGCGGTAGGGCACCGGACGCATGGTGAGCACGACGAGCGCCCGGGGCACCGCACCCTCGTGCGCCAGCTGCAGGAGCACCTCGAGCGAGGGGGCGTCCGCCTCGTGCACGTCCTCGAGCACCAGGGCCCACGGGCGACTGTCCCCGCGGCGGCGCAGCAGGGCGGCGAACAGCTCGGCCGCGCGGTCGTGGCGGGCGACCGACCGGACGGGGTCGGCGTAGATCGCGTCGAGCAGGTCGGTCAGCTCCGCCTCGACCGGGCCACGGCTCGACCGTCCCGAGCGCACCAGCAGCGCGTCGGAGAGCAAGGCATACGGCCAGTTGCGCAGCTCCGTGGCGCGCGCGGTGCGCAGCTCGACGTCCAGGAGCCTGGCCGAGCCGCGCAGTGCATCGACCAGGCTCGTCTTTCCGACGCCGGCCTCACCCTCGAGCAGCACCGTCATGCCGACCCCGTCGGCGGCCGTCGACAACAGGTCGTCGAGGTCGTCGAGCTCGGCGGCGCGGCCCACCAGGGGCCACGTCCGCCCCGGCTCGGCCGAGGTGCTCATGCGCCCGATCGTAGGGCCGCCGTGCCGGGTCTGGGCCGACGGGTCAGTCCGTGTACTCCCAGTGCCAGGCCTCGGGCTTGCTGCCGCCGCTCTCGGCCCACGACGGGTGCGTCCAGTTCAGCGCCGGAGCGTTGGCCGTCATCCACCGGTACTGCTTGGTGCCGAAGGTCTCGATGCCGCCGCCGAGGTCCACCGCGACACCCGTGCCGTGGTTGGACGTGCCGGGCGTCGCGCAGAGGTAGCCCTTGGTGCGCTTGCACAGGATCTGGCCGGCGTAGGAGCGGTAGGAGTCGCTGATCGTGAGGTTCGTGCCGAACTTGGCACGGAAGGCGGAGTTGAGGACGTCCAGCTGCTCGGCAGCGTCGCAGCGCAGCCGGACCGAGGAGTCGAAGCTCACGCCGCAGAGGGCGGAGTCGGGGATCTTGCCGTTGGCGTAGCCGAGGAGCGACTGCTTCCACGCGGCACGGGTGGCGGCCTCGGCCTCCGCGGCGGCCTGCGCGGC
>NZ_JBFUHU010000522.1:0-1248 GCF_056402235.1 Cellulomonas sp. P4_B5_2 | reverse complement strand
CGCCAGGAGGTGCTGGACGACAAGACGGCCGAGGTGGCCTGTGGCACCGGTGACGACGACGGACATGAGTGGGTTCCTCTCGACGGGCGACTGCGTGTCGTCCGCCGCAACCGGCCGTCGGTTCAGAACCTTCCGGATCGTGGGTACCCACTTTGGCGTAAGGTACGCACGTGACGGTGAGTAACGAGGTCAGCGCCCTGGATCGCCTCCTGACTGACGGGGTCCTGGCCGCGGCCTGCCCGTCGCGTGTGGTGCTCGACCACGTGACGAGCAAGTGGGGCGTCCTGCTGCTGGTCGCCCTGTCCGAGCGCACGATGCGCTGGGGCGAGCTGCGGCGGATCGTCGAGGGGATCAGCGAGAAGATGCTGGCCCAGACCCTGCGGACGCTCGAGGCGGACGGGATCGTGCACCGCGAGGTCACCGCCAGCATCCCGCCGCGCGTCGACTACTCCCTCACCGAGCGCGGGTCCGAGCTGGTGGCCCGGCTGCTGCCGCTGATGGAGTGGATCATGGACAACGCCGAGGAGATCGTCGCCGGCTGAGCGGCACGCCGGCGTGCCACGGTGGACCGGTCGGGCCCACGACCGGGTCCGGGGCCCGCCTGGGACTGGGTTCCGTCGGACGAGTGAGGGTTCGCGACTGAACTCCGGGCCGCGGGATGCCGACAACAAGACGTGGGCTCCGCGATCCGGGCTCGCCTCGCACGTCGACGTCTTGGAGGGCAGGCCGTGTCTACGCCGACCGACGCGTTGCACGCAGCCCTGATCGCCCGCCCGCAGCAGACCGCGCTGGAGCTGGCGCACGGCCTCGCACTCGCCGGGCACCCCGGCCTGACGGAGGCCGAGGTGGAGCAGGTCCTCCGCCGCGATCCTCGGCTCCGGCACGACGCGAGCACGCCTCCGCGGTGGCGCGCGCTCGGGGCGGGCCACCCGACCACCGCCCTGCACGTCCCGACCCCGTACCTGCCCGTGACGCACGTGCTCGCGCCCGCCGTGTTCTTCGGCCAGCGGGCCGCGGCCGACGCCTCGCGGCCGCCGGTCACGCCGCAGGGGATCCTGCCCGTGGCCGCGTTCGGGGGCAGGCCGCCGGTCCGGCTGCTGGACGACGCCGCGGCGGCACCCGCAGAGACCATCACGGACCCTCCCGTCCCGCCCCCGATGCCGGTCCGCGTCCCCGTGATGGCCCGCCTGACGGCCGTCGACCCGCCGCCCGCACCCGCGCAGGCTCTCGCACACCCCGTCACGTCAC
>NZ_JBFUHU010000521.1:0-1248 GCF_056402235.1 Cellulomonas sp. P4_B5_2 | reverse complement strand
GTCCAGCGCGGCCCGGAGCGCCTTGCGGGCCCCGTCCAGCGCCGTCTCCGCGCGCTCGAGCCCGACCAGCAGCGGCCGGACGGCCTGGGCCGATCGGGCGGCCGTCAACCGCAGGACCGCCTCGGCGTTCACGTCCGCGGCGGCGTCGAGAGCCGCACGCTCCGTGCGCAGCGCAGAGCGGCGCGTCAGCAGCGCATCCGTGGCTGTCACCTGGTCGAGCAGTGCCCGAGCCTGCCGGCGCACCTCGTCCGCGGCCGTCGCCGCCGCGCGGGCGGTCTCCGCCGCCCGCAGCAGTCCGTCGGTCCGTGCGGCCACGACCGTCTCCACGCCGGCGACCAGACCCTCGCCGCGCAGCACCGCGGCGTCGATCGCGGCGCGCACCTCGGTGGCGTCCTCGCTGGTCAGCCGTGCCGCGCCGACCAGCTGCGACGAGGCGGACACGAGCGCGGCGCGGGCGGTCGCGCAGGCGCGGTCGCCCTCCCGGCGCATCTCCGCCAGCCGCTGCGCGAGCCGGTCGTACACCTCGGTACCGAAGATCTTCYGCAGCAGGCCGCGCCGYTCCTCCGGCTTGGCGCGCAGGAAGTGCGCGAACTCGCCCTGCGGCAGCACGATCGTCTGCACGAACTGGGTCCGGTCCAGGCCGACCGCCTTCTGGATCTCGGCGCCGATCTCGTCGAGCCGGTTGCCCAGCGGGACGCCCACCGCGTCGAGCGTCGCCGGGTCGAGCTCGACCCCGGCAGGCAGGCGCCAGGCCTTCACCGTCGCGTTCGCCGTGGTGGTGCCCGTGCCCCGCCGCTTCGCGCGCTGGTACGCCGGGGTGCGCCGCACGCGGTAGACCCCCGCGGGCACCTCGAACACCAGGTCGACGACGCTCTCGACGTCGTCGGCCGCGTACGCCGAGCGCAGCCGCTCCTCCGACGCCTCGCTCGACGCGACCTTGCCGTACAGGGCGAACACGATCGCGTCGATGAGCGTCGACTTGCCGGAGCCCGTGGGCCCCTCGAGCAGGAACAGCCCGGCCTGGCCGAGCGCGTCGAAGTCGACCGTGTGCCGGCCGGCGAACGGCCCGATCGCCTGGAGCGTGAGGGAGCGCAGGTGCATCAGGCGCTCCGCTCCATCGCGGTGACGTCCTCGTAGGCGCGACGCAGCACCGCGGCCTCGGCGGGCGTCGGCCCGTGGCCGGTGACGTGCGCGAGGAAGTCGGCGGCCACGACCAGCGGGTCGTGCGCCGCGGTGACGACAGTCGCG
>NZ_JBFUHU010000520.1:0-1248 GCF_056402235.1 Cellulomonas sp. P4_B5_2 | reverse complement strand
CTCAAGGTCGGCTCCCCCGAAGAGGTCGCCTGGCGGCGCGGCTTCCTCACCGACGACGCCCTGCGCGAACGCGCCGAGAAGCTCGTCAAGTCCGGCTACGGGTCCTACCTGCTCGGACTGCTCGAGACCGAGCGGTGAGCGCCGCCAGCCCGCTCGAGGTCGTCCCCGGCCCGCCACGCGGACGGCTGCGGCCCGCCACCGCCCTCCAGTGGGGCTCCGCCCAGCTCCACCCCCGCCGCAACGGGCTCAACCTGCTGCGCCTGATCCTCGCCCTCGTGGTGCTGGTCAACCACTGCTGGACCCTGTCCGGGCACGGCGAGGGGCCGCTGATCGACGGCGTCAACCTCGGCCGGTGGGCGGTCTACGGCTTCWTCGCGATCAGTGGCTACCTCATCACGGGCAGCCGCCTGGCGAAGCCGCTGAGCGCCTACATCATCCACCGCACCGCGYGGATCTTCCCGGCGTTCTTCGTCTGCCTCGTGGTCACCGCGTTCGTCTTCGCACCCATCGCCTACTGGCACGCCCACGGAAGCCTGGGCGGCTTCCTGACCACGCCGACGACACCCGTGAACTACGTGCTCGGGAACGCCGGACTGCGCATCGTCACCTGGGACGTGGCGGGGACGCCGACGGGCGTCCCCTACCTCGGCGCCTGGAACGGCTCGTTGTGGACCCTCTACTACGAGTTCCTCTGCTACCTGATCATCGCCGGGCTGTGCTGCATCGCGGCCTTCCGGCGCCGCGTCGTCTGGCTGGCCCTGACGTTCGCGGCGGTCGCACTGCTCAACTTCCAGATGCCGGCGGCGTCCCTGTACACGCAGAACAACCTCGACGTGGTCATCCTGGGGAACCTGCTCCCGTTCTTCCTCGGCGGCGGGCTGGTCTACATGCTCCGGCGCAGGATCCCGTTCACGTGGCCGCTCGCACTGGCCGCCCTCGTGGCCTCGGCCGTCGCCATCAAGGTGATCGACGGGAGCGCGGCGCAGATCGTGGCGCCGCTGCTGGCCTACGCGATCCTCTGGCTGGGGGCCGTGCTGCCGTGCCCGGACCTGATCCGACGCCACGACGTCTCCTACGGGGTCTACATCTACGCGTTCCCCGTCCAGCAGCTGCTGGCGACCTTCGCCCTGTTCCGCTGGGGTGTCGCGGTCTACGTCGTCCTGACCATCGCGGTCACGGTGCCGCTCGCCGTCGCCAGCTGGCTCGTCGTCGAACGCCCGGTGATGCGTCAACGCCCGGTGATGCGTC
>NZ_JBFUHU010000519.1:0-1254 GCF_056402235.1 Cellulomonas sp. P4_B5_2 | reverse complement strand
GGCAGCCCGTCGGCGAGGTTCGTCACGACGAGCACGCGTGCCCCGGGGGCGAGCGCGTCGTCGGGCAGCCGGACGACGATCCCGTCGCGCGACGGCGCGTCCACGAGCCGCCACGGCCCCGTGCTGTGCGGCTGGCTCGGGGGGCGGCCGTCGGTCGGGTCGTCCGGGTCTCCGACCAGACGGCCGAGGGTGACCTCGTGCGTGTCGGCCACACCGCGGACGGTCACCGCGATGTCGAGGCCGGCGTGCGCGGCGCCCGGCCGCACGGCGGTGACCACGGGCGCCAGGGACGGGGCCACGCCCACGCGGCGCTCGAGCACCGGCGGCCCGGCGGTGAAGGGGGTCTGGGTGGGAACCGTCACGAGCGTGACGACGTACGCGACGGTCAGCCGCACGGCTGCGCCCCCGGCGCCCCAGATCGCGGTCACCGTCTCGAGCGGCACCTGCTCGAGCGAGATGCGGAGCGGCTCCACCAGACCGTCGAGCGACGGCGCGACGTCGGAGAGKGTCCGGGCAGGTGCTGTCGCCACGGGCGTCGCGCCCCCGAAGATGGCGTTCTCGTGCAGGGCCGACATCAGGGCGGAGAGGCCCGCGTGCACGACGTCGTCCTCGGTGCCGGTCTCGCTGAGCTCGCTGGCGACCGCCGAGAGCAGGTAGTGCAGCGTCAGCGCGAGCGGAGGGCTCCCGCGCCGCGTCCGCCACCCCGTGGCCGGTGGCTCCATGTTGGCGTAGGCCGGTGCGGGCTCCAGCTTGTACAGGAACCAGTTGAGCCGGGCGTCGTCGCCCGGGCGGTCGAGCGGGCCGACGGTGACCCCCACCGGGGTGGCGAGGCCCTTGAGCGCCTCCGTGGTGACGACCCGCAGCACCTCGTCGACTCCCGCGAGGACGGGCGGCCCGGGCGTGAAGAGGCTCACCAGCCACCGCCGCGCCGGGCCGTCACGCCGGCCTCGATCGCCCGGCAGCCCGCGAACGGGTCGGTCGGCGCCTCCGGGGCGGAGACGATCACGTCGATGCGCCCGATGTGCACGGGCGGTGGCGCGGGTGGCGCTGTGCGGACCACCGCGGGCTCGCCGGGCCGGGCGGTGGGCTCGCGGGATGCCGGGTGGGCGCCTGCCGGTTCGGCCGGCTCGCGGGCGGGAAGCGCGCGCGACCGCGGTGGGGGGACGGCCGCCGCCGACACGTCCGCGACGGTGCGCGTGCTCGGGTCGCCTTCACCCGCGGGGCCCGGTGTGCGTCCCGGCGCGGTGGGTGCAG
>NZ_JBFUHU010000518.1:0-1278 GCF_056402235.1 Cellulomonas sp. P4_B5_2 | reverse complement strand
ACCAGGAGCAGCACCTGCGCCCGCCCGGGCGCCACGGCCAGCTCCAGCAACCGGGCGACCGCCCGCGCGTCGTCGGTGGCGAGCGTGCTCCCGAGCCGGCCGTGCCGGTCGCCCGACCGGAGCCGGTCCACCGCATCGCGAGGCAGCCCGACCGTGTGGACCTCCCACCCCTGGTCGAGTGCGTCGAGGCCGGCCGCGAGCAGCGTCGTGGTGCGCCCTGAGCGCGGRCCGCCGAGGACCAGGAGAGGACCGTCGGACGGGTCCCAGCGCACCGATCCCCGTCGCTGCTCGTCGGGGAGGTCTGAGACGCCGAGCGCGAGGCCGGGTCCGTCCGGCACGTCGGCACGTCCGACCACCGTCGGGAGGGCCGGGAGCCAGGGGCAACCCGCGCCCGGAGGCTGACTCGACCACGCCTCGCTCGCAGCCCGCACCCATCCCTCGAGGGCGTCCTCGACCGGCGGTCGCGCCGGCGAGGGGGTCGGCGACCACCCCGCACCGGCATCGGACCATGGCCGGGCCGGTCGGGCGACCGGTGCTGCGGTCGGCGGCACCGCGCGGGCCACCTGCACCGGCTCGAGCGACCGTGTGCCGCGACGCACCCACGCGCGGCCGGGCGTCGCGGGGTCGATCTGCGCAGCCACGGGTGCGTCCAGCACGTCGGTGGAGTCGGCCTGGTCGGTCACGCGCAGCGCGATCCGGAGCGCGACGTTGGCGCGCAGGTCGGCCCCCACGGCGCCCGCCGGACGCTGGGTGGCCAGCACGAGGTGGACACCGAGGGCACGCCCCTGCGCGGCGATCCGGGTGAGAGCCGCCGCAGCGTCGGGGACGTCCTCCGTGAGGGCGCGCAGCTCGTCCACGACGACGAGGAGGCGTGGCGGCGTGCTCGGTGCCGTCGGGTCGAGGTCGACGAGGTCCCGGGCACCCGCGACCGCCAGCACGGACTCGCGCCGTCGCAGCTCGGCGCGCAGGGCGGCGAGGATCCGGCGGGCGTGGGCGGCATCCAGATCGGTCACGTGCTCCAGCACGTGCGGGAGACCGGCCACCGGTCCGAGCCCGGTCCCACCCTTGAAGTCGACCAGGAGGATCGCGAGCCGGTCCGGCGGGTGGGTGAGCGCGAGCGCCAGGACCAGGGTGGTGAGCAGCTCCGACTTCCCGGCCCCCGTGGTGCCCGCGACCAGCGCGTGCGGCCCGTCGGCGACGAGGTCCACCGCCACGGTCCGACCTCCGGTCCCGACCCCGAGCGCCGCGACGAGACCGGGGCGATGCTCCTCCCAGGTC
>NZ_JBFUHU010000517.1:0-1295 GCF_056402235.1 Cellulomonas sp. P4_B5_2 | reverse complement strand
ACCTGGCCCTGCTCGCCGCGCTGGTCCCCGGGTCGGTGGACGTGCTCGACGAGGCGCTCGCCTCGGGCATGCTCGTGCCGCGGGGACGCGCGGTCGCGTTCCGGCACGAGCTGGCCCGGCTGGCCGTCGAGGAGGCGATCCCGCCCCACCGGCGCGCCGAGCTCCACCGCCTCGCGCTGGCCGAGCTCGCGGAGCGGACGCCGGACCTGGCCCTCCTCGCGCACCACGCCGACGCGGCAGGGGACGCCGACGCCGTCCTGCGGTACGCACCCGCCGCCGCGCAGGACGCCGCACAGCTGGGCGCCCACCGCGAGGCCGCGGCGCAGTACGCCCGCACGCTCCGGTACGGCGCCGGGCTGCCCGCCGCGGAGCGCGTGCGGCTGCGGGTTCGGCAGGCCGAGTCCTGCTACGTCACCGACCAGTACGACGACGGGATCGCCGCGCTGCAGGACGCGCTCCTGGTCTGCGAGGACGTGACCGTCCGCGGAGACGTCCTGCGGCGGCTGTCCGAGTTTCTCTGGTGCCCGGGACGCACCGCGGAGGCCCAGAGCGCGGCGCGCGAGGCGGTCACCCTGCTCGAGTCGGTGCCGCCGGGCCGCGAGCTGGCGGCGGCCTACGCGAACCTCGCGGCGGTGTGCCTGGGTGACGCCCGCCCGGAGACGGTCGAGTGGGCGCAACGGGGGGGCCAGCTCGCCGACGACCTCGGCGACAGACCGATCGCGATGCACACGCTCGCGACGCTCGGGCGGGTCGGCATCGCTGCCGACGGCGGGGCCGCGCTGCTTGCCAGCCTCGAGGGTGCACGGGGCACCGACCGACCGGTGCTCGTCGGCCGCACCTACGTGCTGCTCGCCGGGGGCGCCGTGGAGACGCGGCAGCGCACGCTCGCGCGCCGGTACCTCGACGAGGGCACCGCGTTCTGCAGCGATCGCGGGATCGAGCTCGACCGGCTCTACCTGATGGCCTACGGCGCGCGCCTGGCGCTCGACGAGGGTCGGTGGTCCGAGGCCGCCGACGCCGCCCAGGAGGTCATCGGGATCCGGCGGACCTCGACGACGCCCCGCATCGTCGCGCTCGTCGTCCTCGGGCTCGTGCGTGCGCGGCGGGGCGACCCCGGTCATCGGGAGCCTCTCGAGGAGGCGTGGGCGCTCGCCGCACCGACGGGCGAGCTCTCCCGGCTCGGGCAGGTCGCGCTCGCGCGGGCCGAGGCGGCGTGGCTCGAGGGCCGGCCGGACGCCGTGGTCGCCGCCGTCGACGCGGCGCTGCCGATCGCCGTCGACCGGGGTGCGCAGTCG
>NZ_JBFUHU010000516.1:0-1318 GCF_056402235.1 Cellulomonas sp. P4_B5_2 | reverse complement strand
ATCCAGACGATCGCCGGCTACACGCCTCTCGGTGCCGGCAGCGAGGCGCTCGCCCCGGCCTGGTACGGCCAGCCGTTCCCCACCGCGTCGCTGCTGGTCATGGCCGCCTGGACGGCCGTCGGGGTGCCGGTGGCGGCGCGCTTCTTCCGGTGGTCGTGAGGACCATGTGGTCGCGCTCCCACTCGAATCGTTTAGGAGTCTGGACGCTGGCTGTGCACCGCCGGAAAGTGGGCGCCGACCCGGCCGCCGTCTGCCCGGAGGCCCGCACCGTTGCGGGCCGTCCCGGCACCGTCGGCCAGTTCCTCCGTGCACCTCCGTCACCGCCCACGCGCGCCTGCGTGCGGGGCGCGGGGCGTACCCGCGACGACGCGGGGGCGCGCCCGACAGCCAGAAAGGTACGAGTAGATGTCCTCATCGACCCGACGGCGAGCTGCCTGGGTGGCCACGGCCACCCTGAGCGCAGCATCGCTGCTGGCCATCTGCGGGATCCAGCCCGCCATGGCCGCCGGCCCGGCCACCGTCTCGGTGCCGGCCGCTGCGCCCGTCAAGGCCGCCGTGGCCGACGGCGAGTACACCCAGCGGTTCCTCACCATGTACGACAAGCTCAAGGACCCGGCCAACGGGTACTTCAGCGCGCAGGGCATCCCGTACCACTCCGTCGAGACCCTCATCGTCGAGGCGCCCGACTACGGGCACGAGACGACGTCGGAGGCGTACTCCTACTGGGTCTGGCTCGAGGCGCTGTACGGCCAGGTCACCGAGGACTGGGCTCCGTTCAACCACTCGTGGGACACGCTCGAGAAGTACATGATCCCGACGAGCGCGGACCAGCCCACCAACTCGTTCTACAACCCGAACAGCCCGGCGACGTACGCCTCGGAGTTCAACCACCCGAGCAGCTACCCGTCGCAGCTGAACAGCGGCGTGACGTCGGGCAAGGACCYGATCGGCGCGGAGCTGAAGGCCACCTACGGCAACTCCGACGTGTACGGCATGCACTGGCTCGCAGACGTCGACAACAAGTACGGGTTCGGCGCCACGCCGGGGGCGGGCTGCGAGCTCGGCCCGACAGCCACCGGCACCTCCTACATCAACACCTTCCAGCGCGGCCCGCAGGAGTCGGTCTGGGAGACCGTCCCGCAGCCGTCGTGCGAGGAGTTCAAGTACGGCGGCACGAACGGCTACCTGGACCTGTTCACCAAGGACGCCTCGTACGCCAAGCAGTGGAAGTACACCAACGCCCCCGACGCCGACGCGCGTGCGATCGAGGCCGTCTACTGGGCCAACCAGTGGGCGACCGCGCAGGGCAAGCAGGCGC
>NZ_JBFUHU010000515.1:0-1322 GCF_056402235.1 Cellulomonas sp. P4_B5_2 | reverse complement strand
CGCACGTGCAGGCGCAGGCTCGGGGCTCCGGCGGGCCGCTCACCGTCCGGGCGGGCGGCGTCCGCGATCGCGTAGGCCAGCGGTGCGCTGCGCGACCCGGGGGCGAGCACCACGTCCTCGACACCGAGGGCCGCGAGCGCCTGCACGATCACGCGGGCCGCCGTCGTCGCCGGGTCGGGATCGAGGGCGGTCGTCGTCGGCACGCCCGCCATCATGCCCGAGCCCGGACGGCCGCGACGCGCGCGCGCCAGCGGTCCGTGAGCTCGGGTGATCCCGCCGCGTCGGCCAGGAGCACCGGGTCGGGCGCGGTCCGGCGGACGTCGAGCATGCCGTCGACCGGCAGGAACGGCCGGTCCACCAGGTCGGAGGTGAACAGCTGCGCGGTGGCCAGACCGCAGGCGTAGGGCAGGTCCGGGAGCGCGGCGGCGAGCGCGACGCCGGCGGCGAGTCCCACGGACGACTCGAGGGCGGACGAGACGACGACCGGCAGGCCGATGCGCTCGGCCAGCTCGAGGCAGGCACGCACCCCGCCGAGCGGCTGGACCTTGAGCACGACGACGTCGGCCGCGTGCGCCCGCGCGACGGCGAGCGGGTCCTGCGCGCGGCGGATCGACTCGTCGGCGGCGATCGGCACGTGCGTGCGGCGTCGCAGCGCGGCGAGGTCGTCGACGCCGGGCACCGGCTGCTCCGCGTACTCGAGGCCTCCGGCGGCGCGGTCGAGGGCGGCCAGCCGGCTGACGGCGGTGTCGACGTCCCACGCCGCGTTGGCGTCGACGCGGACGGCCCCGCCGGGGCCGAGTGCGTCGCGGACCGCCTCCAGCCGGGCCACCTCGTCGGCGAGCGACTGTCCCGGCTCGGCGACCTTGACCTTCGCGGTCCGGCACCCGCCGGAGGAGCGCACGATCCGGTGGGCCGTCTCGGCGTCGACCGCGGGCACGGTCACGTTCACCGGGACCCGGCTGCGCACCGGCGCCGGCCAGCCCTCGTCGGCAGCCTCCCGCGCTGCGCGCCACCAGGCAACGGACTCCTCGGCGTCGTAGTCCCAGAACGGGCTGAACTCGCCCCAGCCCGCCGCGCCCCGCACCAGCACACCGTCCCGGACGGTCAGCCCGCGGAACTGCGTCCGCAGCGGCAACGACCAGACGTGCAGGTCAGCGGGGTCGTTCGGCATCCCGTCAGCGTACGACGCCGGTCATCGACCCCACGCCGCGACCAGGATCGCGCGCGCCGTCCCCCGCACGTCCCGTCGCTCGGTCAGCGCCGTGACGACGGCCCCGTCGACCAGCGCGATCGTCACCGCTGCCGACGTGGGCGCCCCGACC
>NZ_JBFUHU010000514.1:0-1331 GCF_056402235.1 Cellulomonas sp. P4_B5_2 | reverse complement strand
CGTCACGCCCGGACCGCCCGTGCTCGACCTGCCGACGGGCGTCCCCGACCCGCGCGCGTCCCACCTCCTGGTGCTCGCGCGCGGCCCCGACGGCTACCGTGCACTGTCCCGCGCGATCGCGGAGGCCCACCTGCGCACCGGCAAGAAGGGCGCCGCGGACTACCGGCTCGACGAGCTCGCCGCGACCGCGGCCGGGCAGTGGCTGGTGCTCACCGGCTGCCGCAAGGGGTCGGTCCGGCGCGCGCTCGCCGGCGGCGACCCGTCGGGGGTCACCGAGGTGACCGCGGCCGGCGTCGAGGCGGCCCGGACCGAGCTCGACAAGCTTGTCGCCCTGTTCGGTCGGGAGAACGTGGCGGTCGAGGTCACCGCGGCCGGCGACCCGTACGACGCCGACCGCGCCGACGCCCTCGCGCTCCTCGCGGCCGACGCCGGGCTCCCGCTCGTGGCCACGGGCAACGTGCACTACGCCACCCCGCGGGACGCCGACCTGGCTGCCGCGCTCGCCGCCGTCCGCGCGCGCTCCTCGCTGGAGGACCTGGACGGCTGGCTGCCCGGCGGCCCGATGGCGCACCTGCGGTCGGCCACGGAGATGCTCGCGCTGCACCGGCGGCACCCGTCGGCCGTGGTGACCGCGGCGGACCTGGCCGACGAGTGCGCGTTCGATCTGTCCCTCGTCGCGCCCCAGCTCCCGCCCTACCCGGTGCCACCGGGCCACACGGAGGCCACGTGGCTGCGCGAGCTGGTACGCCGGGGCGCGCTGGAGCTGTACGGGCCGCCGGAGTCGGAGCGGGTGCCCGGGGCGTACGCGCAGCTGGCGCACGAGCTGACCGTCATCGAGGACCTCGGCTTCCCCGGCTACTTCCTCGTGGTCTACGACCTGGTCGACTTCTGCCGCAGGAACGGGATCCTCGCGCAGGGCCGCGGCTCGGCCGCCAACTCGGCGGTCTGCTACGCGCTGCGGGTCACGGCCGTGGACGCGGTACGGCACGGCCTGCTGTTCGAGCGGTTCCTGGCGCCCGAGCGGGACGGTCCGCCGGACATCGACGTGGACATCGAGTCCGCGCGCCGCGAGGAGGTCATCCAGTACGTCTACGAGAAGCACGGGCGGACGCACGCCGCGCAGGTGGCCAACGTCATCTCCTACCGGCCGCGGTCGGCCGTCCGGGACGCGGCGCGGGCGCTCGGGTACGACGCGGGGCAGCAGGATGCGTGGGCGTCGTCGATCGAGCGGTGGGGGAGCCTGCGGTCGGACGCGCCTCCGCCTCCGCCCGAGAAGCCGTCGTCATCGGGACGGCCGGCGCGCCCGCACGTGGACCACGTCGGTCCCGTGC
>NZ_JBFUHU010000513.1:0-1358 GCF_056402235.1 Cellulomonas sp. P4_B5_2 | reverse complement strand
GATCATCGAGGCCGGCAAGTCACCGCACGCGCACACCCTGACGCAGACCGAGATCAACGCGGTCCTGGTCGAGCGCGCCCAGGCCGGCCACCGCGTCGTGCGGCTCAAGGGCGGCGACTCGTTCGTGCTCGGGCGTGGCGGCGAGGAGGTGCTGGCCTGCCTCTCCGCAGGCGTTCCCGTCGAGGTCGTCCCGGGCGTGACCAGCGCGCTCGCCGTGCCGGCAGCCGCCGGGATCCCCGTCACGCACCGCGGGATGGCCCGCCAGGTCACCATCCTGTCCGCGCACGACACGGCCCCCGACTGGGCCACGCTGGCGCGCCTGGACGGCACGCTCGTCCTGCTCATGGGCGTCGCACAGCTGCCGTCGCACACGCGCGCCCTCCTCGCGCACGGCAAGGACCCGGGCACCCCGGTCGCGATCATCGAGAACGGCACCCTGCCCGCGCAGCGCACCACGGTCGGGACGCTGGCCGACATCGCGGACCGGGCCCGGGAGCGTGGCGTCGGCAACCCGGCCGTCGTCGTCATCGGGGACGTCGCGGCGCTGGCGGACGTCCTGGCCTAGGTTGGCGAACGTGGCCGACCTCCCCGCGCTCGACGTCCTGCTGCCGCTCGACGCCCCCGTGCGCCACCTGGCGCCGCGCAGCGACGAGGCCGAGCTGGTCGCCATGTTCGCGGACGGAGCGACCACCGGGGTGCACGTCCGCGCCAACATGGTGAGCACCGTCGACGGCGCGGCCACCGGTGCCGACCGCGTCAGCGGCTCGATCAACGGCCCCGCCGACTTCCGCGTGTTCCGGGTGCTGCGCGCTCTGGCGGACGTCGTCCTGGTCGGTGCGGGCACCGCCCGTGCGGAGCGCTACCCGCCGCTGGACGTGCCCCCGGAGCTGCGGGCCGCCCGCGCCGCGCTCGGCCGGCCGGACGCCCTCGAGCTCGCGATCGTCACGGCCAGCGGCGAGCTCCCCGACTCGCTGCTCGACACCGACCGGCCCCCGCTCGTGCTCACCACCGGTTCGGCACCGTCGCTGGACGACCTGCGCACGCGGATCGGGGCCGACCGGGTGATCGTCGCGGACGGTGGTGTGCCCGGCGCCGTCGACCCGCGCGCCGTCGTCGCCGCCCTGAGCCGGCGCGGGCTGACGAACATCCTGGCCGAGGGCGGCCCGACGCTCCTGGCCCAGCTGGTGGACGCGGACCTCGTCGACGAGCTCTGCCTCACCTGGAGCCCGCAGCTGGTCGGTGGCCCGGCGGGACGCGTGACGCACCTGCCCACGTGGTTCGAGCCGGCACGCGCGCTGACCCTCCAGCGACGCACCTGCCCACGTGGTTCGAGCCGGCACGCGCGCTGACCCTCCAGC
>NZ_JBFUHU010000512.1:0-1368 GCF_056402235.1 Cellulomonas sp. P4_B5_2 | reverse complement strand
CCGCCGGCACGCTGCTCGGACCCGCCGCGATCGCCGCCGTCGCCTCGCTGGGCCGGGCCACCGTCCGGGTGCACCGCCGGCCGCGCGTCGGGGTGGTCTCCACCGGCGACGAGCTCGTGGCACCGGGCACCCCGCTGCGCCGCGGCCAGCTCCCCGACTCGAACTCCTGGCTGCTCGCGTCGGCGGTCCGGGACGCCGGGGGTACGCCGGTGCGGATCGGCCCGGTGCCGGACGACGTCGACGCCCTGCGGTCGGTGCTCGCGGACCTCGACGGCTCGGTCGACGCGATCATCACGTCCGGCGGGGTGAGCGTCGGCGCGTACGACGTGGTCAAGGCCGCGCTGGCCGACGAGCCGGGCGTCGAGTTCCTCCCCGTCGCTGTGCAGCCCGGCAAGCCGCAGGGCCTGGGCCGGCTCCCCGGCGGTACCCCGATCTACACGCTGCCCGGCAACCCGGTGAGCTCGTTCGCGTCGTTCGAGATGTTCGTGCGCCCGGCCCTGCTGCGGATGCGCGGGCTGGCCGACGTCGAGCGCCCCACGGTCCAGGTGGTGGCCGACGAGGGGTGGACCACGCCCCCCGGCCGCGCCCAGMTCATGCCCGTGCGCTGGGTGGGCCCCGACCGCGTGGTCCGTGCGACCGCGCGCGGCTCCGGCTCGCACCTCGTCGCCCGTCTCGCCCTGGCCGAGGGTCTCGCCGTGATCCCCGCCGAGATCGACGAGGTCGTCGCCGGCGACCACGTCACCGTCCTGAGAGTGAGCCCATGACCGAGCAGTTCACGCACCTCGACGCCGCTGGGCACGCCCGGATGGTCGACGTGACCGCCAAGCAGCCGACCGTCCGTGCGGCCACCGCCAGCGGACGGGTGCAGTGCGGCCCTGACGTGGTGGCCGCGCTGCGGGACGGGGCTGTGCCGAAGGGCGACGTGCTCGCGGTCGCACGGATCGCCGGGATAGCCGCCGCCAAGCGCACCCCCGAGCTGCTCCCGCTCGCGCACGTCATCGGAGTGCACGGCGTGGTGGTCGACCTCGAGCTCACCGACGAGGGCGTGTCCATCACCGCCACCGTCCGCACGGCCGACCGCACGGGCGTCGAGATGGAGGCCCTCACCGCGGTGTCGGTGGCCGCGCTCGCGGTCGTCGACATGGTCAAGGGGCTCGACAAGTCCGTCCGCATCGTCGACGTGCAGCTGGAGGCGAAGTCGGGCGGCCGCTCGGGCGAGTGGCGGCGCGAGGCGTGACGGAGCTCGGACCGGACGCAGGGCCCGCGCGGCTGCTCGACGCGACGCCGGCGCCGGCGTTCGACGCGGTCGTGCTCGCGGGCGGCCGTGGCCGTCGGCTCGGGGGCGTCAGCAAGGCCGAGGTCGAGGTG
>NZ_JBFUHU010000511.1:0-1383 GCF_056402235.1 Cellulomonas sp. P4_B5_2 | reverse complement strand
GCCCCTCCCGGGCGCGAGGCCGGCATCGTCGACGTGCGCTGGCGACCCGAGGCGACCGGCGACGCCGTCGTCGGCGACGTCGCGGCGCTGGCCGACGGCCGGTACAGCACGCCGCAGCCGAGCATGCACGCGGACGCGGTCGTGGACCTGCCCCGTGGCGCGGTGTGGCTGGCGTCCTCCGCCATGTACCCGTACCAGGCGTTCCGGATCGGCTCCGCGTGGGGTGTGCAGTTCCATCCCGAGGCCGGTGCGGACACGCTGCGCGGCTGGGCCGACGGGCACGACGACGTCGACACCGAGGCCGTGCTCGCCGCCTACACCGCCCGCCAGGGCGAGGTCGAGGCCGTCGGCCGGACCCTCGCCGAGTCGTTCGCGGCGCACGTGCGCGCGACGGCGCAGGAGCCCGTCTCCGCCTGACCCGACAGCAGAACGCCCGACCCCTGACGCAGGGGTCGGGCGCTCTCGTCGTGCGTCAGGCCTCGATCTCCGGGGTGACCCGGGTGGTGCCCAGCTGCTGCGGTGCGTTGCCGGCCTTGAGAGCGGCAAGCCGCGCCTCGACCTCGATCTGCTCGGAGGACGCCTCGAGCTCCGAGAACTGCGAGTCGAGGGACGACGCGGCGATCTCCGCCTGACCGAGGGCCAGTGCCTCCTCGCGACGCACCTTGTCCTCGAACCGCGCGATCTCGCTGGTCGGGTCCAGCACGTTGATCGAGCTGATCGCGGTCTGCACCGTCTGCTGCGCCTCGGCGGACTTCTGCCGGGCCACGAGGGTGTCGCGGCGGGACTTCAGCTGGCCGAGCTTGTCCTTCATCATCGCGAGGCCGGACTTCAGCTTCTCGACGGTCTCCCGCTGCGACGCGATGATCGGCTCCGCCTCGCGGACCTCGCCCTCCGCGGTGAGCTGCTTGCCGAGCGCGATCTTGGCGAGGTTGTCGAACTTGTCGGCGTTCGCGGTGTCCCCGGCGGAGCGGTACTGGTCGGCGCGGCTGGACGCGGCGAGCGCCTTGCTGCCCCACTCGCGCGCCGCGGAGACGTCCTCGTTGTAGTCCTGCTCGGCCAGGCGCAGGTTGCCGATGGTCTGGGCGATCGCCCGCTCGGCCTCCCCGATCGAGCTGGTGTAGTCGCGCACCAGCTGGTCCAGCATCTTCTGCGGGTCCTCGGCCTGGTCGATGAGCGCGTTGATGTTGGCGCGGGCCAGCTGGGTGATCCGCCCGAACACGCTCTGCTTCTCGGTCATCGCTCGTGCCTCTCGTCGTCCGTGTCGACCGGACAGTCCCGGCCGTCGTGCCCATCGCTGCTCAGAAACCGCCCCCGAACCCACCGTCGCCGAAGCCGCCGCCACCGCCTCCTCCACCGCCGCCGCCCCAGCCGCCGCCGCCACCG
>NZ_JBFUHU010000510.1:0-1387 GCF_056402235.1 Cellulomonas sp. P4_B5_2 | reverse complement strand
GTGCTGGCCCTCKCCGGGCTGACCGCCGCGGGGCTCGCCACCGCCCGGCCCGCCGCGGCCGCACCCGCCACGATGCGCCCCGCCGCCAACCTGTTCCAGTGGACCTGGAACGCGATCGCGCAGGAGTGCACCACCCAGCTGGGGCCGGCCGGCTACGGCTACGTCCAGACGTCGCCCCCCAACGAGCACGTGGTGCTCGCCGGCCAGTGGTGGACGTCCTACCAGCCGGTCAGCTACAAGATCGCGTCCAAGCTGGGCACCCGCGCCGAGTACAAGGCCATGATCGACACCTGCCGGTCGGCGGGCGTCTCGGTCATCGCCGACGTCGTCGTGAACCACATGTCCGGTCAGACCAGCGCCGGCACCGGGTGGGCGGGCACCGCGTACTCCGAGGAGCGCTACCCCGGACCCGAGGGCGGCTACGGCCCGCAGGACTTCCACGCCTGCAAGACGAACATCAGCAACTACAACGACCGCTACCAGGTGCAGAACTGCCGGCTGGTCGGGCTGCAGGACCTCGACACGGGCAGCGACTACGTCCGCTCGGAGATCGCCGCCTACCTCAACGACCTCATCTCCCTGGGCGTCCGCGGCTTCCGGGTCGACGCGTCCAAGCACATCGCCGCGGCGGACCTGGAGGCGATCCGGGGCAAGCTCACCGACCAGAGCGTCTACATCGAGCACGAGGTGATCGCGGGCGGTGGCGAGCCGATCCAGCCGGCGGAGTACTTCGGCTCCGGGGACTCCAACGAGTTCAACTACTCCCGGAACCTCAAGTCGGTGTTCCAGAGCGGAACTCTGACCTCGCTCGGCGGGCTCAAGGACCAGTCCTGGCTGCTGCCGACCGACAGGGCCGCGGTGTTCGTCGACAACCACGACACCGAGCGCAACGGCGAGACCCTCAGCTACAAGGACGGCTCTGACTACCGCCTGGCCAACGTGTTCGCCCTCAGCTACCCGTACGGCTGGCYGACGGTGTACTCCGGGTACGCGTTCAGTGCCAACGACGCGGGGGCTCCCCAGCAGAGCAGCGGCAAGGTGAACGACGCCGTGTGCGGGCAGGGCACCTGGACCTGCGCGCACCGGTGGAACGAGACCGCGCACATGGTCGGCTTCCGCAACGCCGTCGGCACCGCAGCCCTGACCAACGTCTGGAGCGACGGCGGCCGGCTGGCCTACGGGCGCGGGTCGCTCGGCTACGTGGCGATCAACCGCAACGGCTCCGCCCTGCAGCGCACCTTCCAGACGTCACTTCCGGCCGGCCGCTACTGCGACGTGATCAGCGGCGCGACGACGAGCGGCGGGTGCTCCGGCACCACGGTCACGGTGGTGTCCGGCGGAGCGGCGTCGTTCACGGTCCCCGCCAACGGCTCGGTCGCCCTGCACG
>NZ_JBFUHU010000509.1:0-1392 GCF_056402235.1 Cellulomonas sp. P4_B5_2 | reverse complement strand
GTGCCGTGGTCCTCCGGGGGTCGGAGGTCGACGTGCAGGCGGTTCTTCCCCGTCTTGGCGTCGGCTACCCGGTTGAACAGCCAGTTCGTCGACCCGCCGGTCGGCGACCCGATCGCCACCTCGGCGCCGTCGTCGGACCGCCAGACCTCCTGCCACCCGAGAGCCTCGGCCCACCAGGCGGCGAGGGCGGCGGGATCGGCGCTGTCGATCGTGAGGTGTCCGACGACGGGTGTCATCCCCCGGACGCTAGCGACGGTTCAGGAGAGTCGCCCCTGGAGGTGCACCTCCACCAGCTCGCCCGCCGCGCTCTTGCCGATCGTCGTGCACAGCGCCTTGCGCAGGGGGAGCCAGTGCGGCCCGTTGCCCGACGGCATCAGGGTCGCGGCGAAGTCGTGCCCGTCGAGCGTGCCGGTGACCTTGACCGCCTTGCGGGTGCCCAGAAGCTCCGCCGAGCCGTCCAGCTCCAGGTAGGTGGCGAAGGCACCGTCCTTACGGATGGGCGCGGTGAACGTGGCGTCGAGGCTCATGCGCCGATGATCTCGCGCAGCCGCACCGCGAACGCGTCCGGCTGCTCGGCGAAGCCGATGTGGTCGCCGGGGAACAGGGTGGGCTCGAGGCCGAGCAGGTCCGCGAGCGCCCGCGAGGTCCGGTCGCAGAGCTGCCCGGTGGACTCCTCGCCGATGCCGATGACCAGCCGGGTCGCCGCCGCCGTGAGGGCGTCGATGTTCGGCCGGAAGCGCACGGTGTGCCGGATCAGGTGCGCGAACTGGAAGTGCTCGTCCGCCGCGGCCTGCCCCTCGCGGGGGGAACCGAAGACCATCTCGAACACCTCGTCGGGCATCTGGACGTTCCCGATGACCATGAACTGCTGCCACGCCGACCGGGTGTCGCCCGACAGGTAGGTGGCGATCATGCGCTCGGTCTTCTCGTACAGGTCGGCATGGTCGGGGAGCAGCTCGTCCAGGGGCGGCTCGTGCACGATCGCCGTGTGCACCAGCTCCGGGYCACGCTCGACCAGCGCGAGCAGGCTGACCGCTCCGCCGCTGGAGCCGAGCACCGTGGCGGGTCCGGCGTCGACGTGCCGGATCAGGGCGGCCAGGTCGGCGGCCCGGTCCACCGGCGTCGAGTCCTGGTCCGGGTGGTCGACCGGGCTGCGGTTGATGCCGCGCGGATCGGTGGTGAGGACGGTGTGGTCGGTGGCCAGCAGGTCGGCCAGCGGCGCGAAGGAGGTGGCGTCCATCGGGGCGCCGACGAGGACGACCAGGGGTCCGGAGCCGCGGAGCTCGTAGTGCAGGCGGGCGCCCGGGACGTCGAGGGTGGTGGCGGTGGTGAGTGTGGTCATGCCCCTAGGACTTGCGGCGGGGAGCAGAATCATCGGTCATGACGGACGCG
>NZ_JBFUHU010000508.1:0-1396 GCF_056402235.1 Cellulomonas sp. P4_B5_2 | reverse complement strand
TACCGGGCGTGCTCGCGCGTCGAGCTGCCCCACAGGGGCGCGGGCGCCCATCGGATCGTCCTGCCCAGCTGCCGCAGACGCTGGTCGATCGTGGCGGAGGGGTGGACTGCGGGACGGATGGCGGCCATGGAGCGCTCCTTGTGGGTGCACGCGGACGAGTGCCGGGGTGACCGGCACGACCATCGTCCAACGTGTGCGGGCTCGGCGGAGGGGTCCTTGGTCCCCTCCGCACCCGGAGGGCGCCCGGCAGTCCCGGACGCCCCCCGAGGCTGTCCTCAGTGGCAGTACAGCCGTTGCAGCGACTGACCCAGGTCGCCGTACCGGCGGGTGATCCACCCGAGGTTCACGGAGTACGCGCACGCCGGGTCGCCCGACACGTCGATCGGGATCCCGCCCGTGCTCGTGCTGTTGTGCGGGCCGGACGCGCCGCCCCGGAACGAGTAGTTGCCGGTGGTGAAGGCTCCCGACGGTGTCTGCGGCGGCACGTGCACACTGCCGCCGTTGTTGTTGATCGTGACGGAGAAGTTCCGCAGGTGCGGGTGGTCCACCGTGTAGAGCAGGTGGATCGTGGTCGCGCCGGACAGCGGGTTGCAGCCGTTGAGACGGAGCTCCTCGAGGTCCAGGGTGGCGATCACCGCCGAGTTGTCGAAGATGATCGAGTCCAGCTGGTCGGTGTGCGTGACGGTGTCGGTGACGGCGTCACGCACCTCGAAGCCGACCCGGTACCGGCGCACCGGCTCCTGCTCGTTCAGCGGCAGCGTCTCGCCCGCCTGAGCCTTCGGGAGCCCGCCGGGCTTCTTCGGCGGGTGCAGCGCCGTGATGGCCGCGGAGTTGAGCTCCAGGAGCTCGAACGTGCGCAGGAAGTTCGACCCGCTCACGTTCACCACCGCGGTCGAACCCGGCGGGTTGTACATCTGCACGGTCACCGGCAGACCGTCGACCTGCACGAAGCCGTCGGCGTCGAGGTCCGCCGCAGTGACGACGACGGACGCGGACTGGGCGTTGCCGTTGCCGTCGGTGTAGAAGACGTAGCCGACGTGCGTACCCGTGATCTGGGTCGTCACCGGCGTGAGCGTGGCCGGGGCGACCGTCGGCGGGTTGGCCGGGTCCTCCGTGCCGCCCGTCCAGGTGTACTCGCCCACGAGGAACCGGTACTTCAGCGCGTGCCCGGTGCCGATGTCGGTGAGCGGGCAGTTGCCGCGCAGCGTGACGGTGCCACCGAACACGTACGCGCCGCCCGACGGGTCCGCGTACCCGAGCGAGTCGAACGTCGAGCCGGGCTGGCCGTTGCCGGGGTGGATGTCGAACACCTCGACCTGCTGCCAGTGCGGCACGGTGTCGGGATCGCCGACGACCTTGTCGGTGCACAGGTCCAGGCAGAAGCAGTGCCCGACGT
>NZ_JBFUHU010000507.1:0-1404 GCF_056402235.1 Cellulomonas sp. P4_B5_2 | reverse complement strand
CCGTGGGCCTGCTGCCCGCCCCGGGTGCGCTGGACACCCGCGGCCTCGACCTCGACGACCGGGCGCTCGCGCAGCTGTTCGAGGTGGTCCCCGCCTCGTGGGCTCGCGAGGCCGCCCTCACCGAGGAATTCTTCGCGCCGTTCGGTGGCCGCGTGCCGGCCGCGCTGCGCGATCGGCTCGCCCACCTGCGGGCGGCGGTGACACCCACCCAGGCGTGATGCCAGGACTACCGGCCCTGCGGACGCAGCGTGCGCTCAGGACCCGGTGGCGCGTCGGTAGGAGTCTCCGTCGTGGCCGCCGGTGCGGCGCCACCGGCCGGTGACCGAGGGCGGGTCGCCGATCAGGACGCTCCCCCGCCAGGCGTAGGTCGTCGGCCAGCGGCGGAACACCGGCACCACAGTCGTCACCAGCCGCATCAGCCACGGCAGTGCGCCGGGCCGCCAGCGCTCCAGGTCGTCCAGGTCGACGCGGGCCTTGTCGCCTTCGCGGACTGCGGACCACCTGCCGCCCGTGATGCGGGCACCGTCGACCGTCACGTGCCAGCGGCCCTGCGCACGGTCCCGGTCCGCCATCGTGCGCAGGTCCAGCCACGGCACCAGCTGGACCTCGGCGGTGTGGTCGTCGCACACGGCCGTGACCGTCCCGCTGGTGACGCCGCCGAGCGTGGGCTGCTCCATGTCGTCGGGGTTGAGCTCGACGACCACGACGGACGCCGCGTACTTGATCAGGTGCCGGCGGTGCATCCGCGCACCCGGGAGCTGCCCGACCGCGGCGGTCCGTCCGTCGATGCGGACATGGGGCGGTGTCGCGGTGACCCGCACGAGGTCGAACGCGTTCATCCAGACCAGCAGGAGCGACGTCGGCCGCCGGATGCCGGCGCTCACCGGCGCCAGAAGACGCGCGCGGCGGCGCGGTACCCCGTCACGGTCGTCGACGCGGACCTCGACGAGGCGGCCGTCGACGTCGGTGAACCGGACCTCGGCGTCCACGCCGTCCTCGGCGACGGCCAGACGGGCCACGGCGAACTGGGTCACGTTCCACGACCGCGTGCCGCCGCCGATCTCGTAGCCGCGACGGTCGAGCCGCAGACCGGGCTGGAGGTAGTAGTCGACCGTGCGGTCCTCGCGTCGTGACAGGAACGCCAGCATGCCGGTGCCGTGCACGTCATCGTCGAACCACTGCAGCTCGACGCCGTCGTACACCGGGTCGTCGGCGAGCTCCGCGTTCAGCAGGGCGGCGAGCCGGTCGATGCGGAGAGTGAGGGGCGCGACGGGGGCGCCGGGCAGCTGCGGACCTGCCACCCGCTCCTCGGGTTCGGGCGCAGCTGAGCGCACCGGTGGCTCCTTCGTCGTCGTCGTCGCAGTGCTCGGAGCACCAGCGAACCGCCCACCACCCATCCGGACG
>NZ_JBFUHU010000506.1:0-1439 GCF_056402235.1 Cellulomonas sp. P4_B5_2 | reverse complement strand
GACCAGGACCGTGACGTCCTGGTCCGCCACCAGCCGCGCGGACGCGAGCGTGTGGTCGCTCCACGCCAGGTCGACCGTCAGCGCGCCGCGCGCGCAGGCCGCGCACCGACCCGGACGGTCAGGCGTGCGGGAGCGTCGGCAGCAGGTGGACCTCGCGCACCCGTCCGTCACCGCGTGCGACTGGAGCAGGAGCTCGGCGACGCCGGCCGTGAAGCCGAAGTTGCCGTCGATCTGGAACGGCGGGTGCGCGCAGAACAGGTTCGGGTAGACGCCCCGCCGTGGTGCGCCGGGCCGGGCCACGGGGCTGCGGGTGGCGGGCCACGACCTGGAGGTCGAGGTCGACGGCGACGGCCACGTGCACTCCGCGCGCGCGGACGCCCCCGTGCGTGTCGTCCACCCGGTCCAGCCGGGGCCGGGGACGGCACCAGACGTGGAGGAGTGAGCCGCACGAGCGAGTCTGGTCGGCTACGCCCCGTCGTCGACCGGTTCCAGCCACAGCGCGCGTCGCGGGCAGGCGCGCACCGCGCGTCGGGCCGTCCGCAGGTCCGCATCGGCGACTACCGGGCCCAGCACCGGAAACCCCCACCGGTCGAGCAAGACCGCCGCGGTGATCTGGGCGCACACGCCGATGCCCTCGCACGCGACGGGGTCCACGCGCAGCCGGGACTCGGCCTCGACGCGCCTCATCGGTGCCCCGCAGGGACCGGGAAGGCGGGTGCGTGCGACAGCGGGCAGACCCGGCCGTGCAGGTGCGCCTCGATCTCGTCGCGGAACGTGGCCAGGGCCGAGGCCACTAGCCGGGTCGCGCCGTCCGGGTGGTGGCACGCGCCGCGTCCCTCGATGGTCTCCGCGTCCGCGAGCAGCCGGTCGAGCGGTCCCCGCGAGGACGATCCCGCCGCCAGCGCAGCAAGGTGCTCGGCGAGCGCGGGCAGGCCGAACGTGCACGGCCCGCACTGCCGGGCGCTCATGGCGGCGAGGTACGCGACGACCGACGCGGTCTCGGCGACCCCGCAGGTCCCCGCCGGCAGCGGAGCGAGGACCCCGGCGCCGAGGCTGAGGCCGTCGGCGCGCAGGACGCGCTCGTCCGGCCTGTGGTGCTGCAGACGCTCCCACGACACCCACTGACCGCCGAAGCCGCCGAGCAGCACACCGCGCGGCGGGACGTCGCCGGGCCGAGCCAGCGCCGCGAGCACGTCGGACACGCACGTCGACCGTTCCACCTCGACGACGTGGCGACCGTCGGGCAGAAGCACCGTGAGCAGGGTCGTGGCCGTGGGGGCGTGGCCGCGCGCCAGCAGGGCGACGCGGGCCAGGGTCTCGACGTTCTGCACGAGTGTCCGTGGGGCGCCCGGGGGCGCGGGCCGTCGCATCGTCGGCAGCGCGGGGCCGCCGGACAGCGCGCGGGCGATCGCGCCGGCCTGGCCGGCCAGGTAGTGGAT
>NZ_JBFUHU010000505.1:0-1443 GCF_056402235.1 Cellulomonas sp. P4_B5_2 | reverse complement strand
CGCGCCACCCCCACCGACGATGGAGCCCCCGCCGATGACTGAGCAGCCCACGCCACTGACCGTCGCGCAGGTCGCCGACCGCGGGAGCGCGGTGCTCGACGAGGTCGCGACGCTGGTCGTCGGCATGCGCGAACCGCTGAGAGTTGCGCTGGCGGCCATCCTCGGCGGCGGCCACGTGCTGTTCGAGGACGTGCCCGGGCTCGGCAAGACGCTGGCGGCCCGGAGCCTGGCCACCGCGCTCGGGCTCGCGTTCCGGCGGGTGCAGTGCACGCCCGACCTGCTGCCGTCGGACATCACGGGGTCCAGCGTGTTCGACCCGGCGACGGCGTCGTTCCTGTTCCGGCCGGGCCCGGTGTTCGCGGGCCTCCTGCTGGCCGACGAGATCAACCGGACCGCCCCGAAGACCCAGTCGGCCCTGCTGGAGGCGATGGCCGAGCGGCAGGTGACGGTCGACGGGGAGACGTACCAGCTGCCCGACCCGTTCCACGTCGTCGCCACCTCCAACCCGGTGGAGTACGAGGGCACCTACCCGCTGCCGGAGGCGCAGCTCGACCGGTTCATGGTCCGCGTGGCGGTCGGCTACCCGGAGCGCGACGCCGAGGTCGACGTGCTGTCGCGGCGGCTCGCGCGGCGCCAGGAGATGGGGTCGGTGCGGACGGTCGTCGACGCCGCCACCCTGAGGGCGATGCAGGCGGGCGTCGAGCAGGTCACGGTCGACGCCGACATCCTGCGGTACTGCGTCGACCTCGCCTCGGCCACCCGCACGCACGACGCGGTCGAGGTGGGTGCCTCGCCGCGCGGCTCCCAGGCGCTGGTCCTCGTCGCGCGCTCGCTGGCGGTGCTGTCCGGCCGGGACTTCGTGACGCCCGAGGACGTCAAGGCGGTCGCCGTCCCCGCGCTCGCGCACCGGCTGTCCCTGACCCCGCAGGCGTGGGCCACCGGCACGGCGCCGCAGAAGGTCGTGGCGGACGTGCTGGCGCGGGTGGCGGGGCCGACGACGGCGAGACGCGGATGATCTGGGAGCGCTCGCGGGCGACGGCCGCCGGGGTCGTCGTCGGCCTCGTGCTCGTCGCCGTGGGCGCGCTGCTCGGCCGGCCCGACGTCGCGGTGCTCGGCGCCGCACCGCTGGTCGCGGGGGTGTGGGACTGGCGCCGACGACCCTCGACGGACCCGACCGTCCGTCTGGAGGCGTCGGACGAGCCGCCCGCCGCCGGGAGCCTGCGCGCCGACATCGTGACCGCCGCACCCACCGACGTGCTCGTCGGGGTGCGGCGCGGGGTGCGCGTCCTGGCCGAGGCGTGGGTGCGGGTCGACCGCACGCGGCGGCTCCCGCTCGTCGTCCGCACGGTCCGCACCGGGCCGCAGGAGGTGGCGTTCGTCGACGTGCAGGGTGTCGGACCCGGCGCCGCAAGCGTGTCCGAGCCCAGCCCGGCCGCGTCCCGG
>NZ_JBFUHU010000504.1:0-1473 GCF_056402235.1 Cellulomonas sp. P4_B5_2 | reverse complement strand
GGGTGAGCGCGGCAGGTCGTCGATCGGCAGCTCGTCGGCCGCGGCGAGCTCGTCGGCCATCCGCTGCACGTCGATAGCCAGCCGCCACTCCCGAGCCACCAGCCAGATCACCAGCGGCGGCAGGATCCAGAACGCGATCCCCAGACCGACGCCCACGGGCTCCCCGGTGCGGACCAGGGCCGTCGCCCGGGTGGCGACCAGCCACACGTACAGGCCCAGCAGGCCGGTGAGGGCCACGGCGCCGGCGAGGGACGCCCAGCGGAGCCGGCTCGAGCGCGCTGCCACGATCAGGCCAGGTCGAGCAGGTGGTCGAGCCCGACGGTGAGCCCCGGCCGCGAGCCCACCTGGCGGACGGCCAGCAGGACACCGGGCATGAAGCTCACGCGGTCGAACGAGTCGTGCCGGATGGTCAGCTGCTCGCCCGCGTTGCCCAGCAGGATCTCCTCGTGCGCGACCAGCCCCCGGAGGCGCACGGCGTGCACCCGGACACCGTCGACGTCCGCGCCCCGCGCCCCCTCGAGCGTCTGCGTGGTGGCGTCCGGCACGGGCCCGAGACCCGCGGCCGCGCGGGCCGCCGCGATCGCCGTCGCGGTGTGCCGCGCGGTGCCCGAGGGCGCGTCGACCTTGTCCGGGTGGTGCAGCTCGATCACCTCGACGGACTCGAACCAGCGCGCCGCCTTCGCCGCGAACGCCATGGCCAGGACGGCGCCGAGCGCGAAGTTCGGGGCGACCAGCACACCGACGCCGGGGCGGTCGGCCAGATGGTCCCGCACGCGCGAGAGCGACTCATCGTCCCACCCGGTGGTGCCGACGACCAGGTGCACCCCGGCATCGACGAGCGCGTGCACGTTGCCCTCGGTGACGGCGGGGACCGTGAAGTCGACGGCGACCTGCGCGCCCGCGTCGACGACTGCGGACAGGTCCCCGTCGGCGTCGACGGTGGCGACGAGGTCGAGGTCAGGGGCGTCCTCGACGGCCCGGACGACGGTCGCTCCCATGCGTCCCGCCGCGCCCAGCACGGCCACCCTGATGCGCTCGCTCACGAGGAGAAACCCTAACGTCAGGCGGCGACCCCGAGCGCCGCGGCGATGCCCTCCTCCAGGCGTCGCAGCTCCACGTGCGTCAGCCCCGTGAACCGCTCCACCTCCCGCGGCGGGTAGCCGGCGCGCAGATACCACCGCAGGACGGCCAGCGCGTCGCCCGGTCGCACCGGACCAGGACCGACCGCATCCCGCACGAACGCCGAGAACCGGACCGCGGCCAGGAACGCCTCCGGGGTGATGCCGAGCGTCTGCTCCACCTCCCGGTAGAGGACCCCGACCGCGAGGTCGGCCTCGCGCGCGAGGTCCGACGCCCGGACGAGGCCGCGCTGGGCGATCACGCTGCGCAGCACCGGCGCGATCGCGTCGAGCGGCGAGCCGAGGAGGGGAACCACCGCGTGGGCCGCCACCGCAGCGCCCAGCAGAGCAGCTG
>NZ_JBFUHU010000503.1:0-1513 GCF_056402235.1 Cellulomonas sp. P4_B5_2 | reverse complement strand
ACCCGGTGCGGCGTCACGCGGAGCGGTCGGTCGTGACGGGCTCATCCGTCCGCCCGCGCGGTGAGCACCTCGAGCACGACCGACGCCAGCTGGGTCACGTCCCCGGCGCCGACGGTGAGCAGCAGGTCGCCCGGACGGGCGGCTGCGGCGATCGCCCGTGCCGCGTCGTGCCGGTCCGGCACGAACGTCGCCCTGCCCGGCGTGGGGACGCGGTCCACGATCAGCGCCCCGGTCACCGACGGGTCCGGGTCCTCGCGGGCGGCGTACACGTCGGTCACGACGACCACGTCGGCCAGGTCGAGCGCCGCGCCGAACTCGGCGGCGAACGTGCGGGTGCGCGAGTAGAGGTGCGGCTGGAAGAGGGCGAGGACCCGCCCGTCCCCGGCGACCGACCGCGCGGCACGCAGCAGGGCGGCGACCTCGGTCGGATGGTGCGCGTAGTCGTCGACCACGCGTACGCCGTCCGCCGTGCCCCGGTCCTCGAACCTGCGGCCCGTGCCGCGGAACGCGCCGAGGCCATCGGCGGCGTCGGTCACACCGAGGCGTCGCGCCGCCGCCCACGCCGCGGCCGCGTTCAGGGCGTTGTGCGTGCCGGGTACCGCCAGCCGGACGGTCGTGCGCACGTCCGCGGTCGACAGGGCGAACGCCCACCGGTCGCCGTCGGCCGCCAGGTCGCCGACCCGGACGTCCGCGTCCGGCGACGTCCCGTACGTCACGACGGCGATGCTCCGGTCCGCGAGCGAATCACGCACCTGCTCCACCAGGCGCACCGCACCGGCGTCGTCCGCGCAGGCCACCAGCGCGCCGCCCGGCCGGATCCGGCCGGCGAACGCGACGAACGCGTCCTCGAAGGCCTCCGTGGAGCCGTAGTGGTCCAGGTGGTCCGGCTCGACGTTGGTGACGACCGCGACCAGTGGCGCGTACGCGAGGAAGGAGCCGTCGGACTCGTCGGCCTCGGCCACGAACGCGGGGCCGGCGCCGTCGCGGCTGCCACCGAGCGGTCCGTCGACCGAGAAGACCGTGCCACCGATGGCGAACGAGGGGTCCGCCCCGGCGTGCAGCAGTGCGGTGGCGATCATCGCGGACGTGGTCGTCTTGCCGTGCGCGCCGGCCACGGCGACCGCGTCGCGGTCGACCATGAGCGCGGCCAGGGCCTCGGACCGGTGCAGCACGCGCAGGCCTCGCTCGCGTGCGCGGGCAAGCTCGGGGTTGGACTCGCGGACCGCCGACGAGATCACCACGGTGTCGACGTCGTCGACGAGCGCGGCGTCGTGGCCGACGTGCACCCCGACTCCGGCCTCCCGGAGCGCCGGCAGCGCGGGACCGTCGGCCGCGTCGGACCCGCTGACGGCCAGGCCGCGGGCGGCGAGCAGGGCGGCGATCGCGGACATGCCCGCTCCGCCCACGCCGACGAGATGGACGCGGCCGAGGTCGGCGGGCCGCAGGACGTCGGTCACGGCAGCTCCGCCTCCACCAGACGGGCCACCCGGGCGGCGGCGTCACGCACCCCGAC
>NZ_JBFUHU010000502.1:0-1549 GCF_056402235.1 Cellulomonas sp. P4_B5_2 | reverse complement strand
CGCCTCTCGCGGTCGGTGCGGGACCTCGCGAGCGTGGCCGACCGGCTCGGCGCCGGGGACCTCGACGCGCGCGTCACCCCGTCCGGTCCGCCCGAGGTCGCGTCCGTCGGCACCGTGCTCAACGGACTCGGCGACCGGGTTGCCGGGCTGTTGGCGGACGAGCGCGAGGCGGTGGCCGACCTGTCGCACCGGCTGCGCACGCCGATCACCGCGCTGCGCCTCGACGTCGACCTGCTGGGCGACCCCGAGGAGCGCGAGCGCATGGCCTCGCACGTCGACGACCTCGTGGACGCGGTCGACCAGGTCATCGCCACGACGCGTCGCCGAGGAGCGGCGACCCCTGGCAGGTCGGACGCCGGTGAGGTGGTCCAGGACCGAGCCCGCTTCTGGCAGGTGCTGGCTGTCGACCAGGGACGGGAGATGCGCGTGCGTGTGCCCGGCGGGCCTGCGCCGGTCGCCGTCGCGGCCGATGAGCTCGGCGCGGCGCTCGACGTGCTGGTCGACAACGTCTTCCGGCACACCACTGCGGGCACCGCGTTCACTCTCGCGGTCACGGTCGCCCATGGCCTCGTGCGCGTCGAGATCGGCGACGACGGGCCCGGCCTGCCGACAGACGACCTCGCCCAGCGCGGGCGCAGCGGCACCGGGTCCACCGGGCTGGGGCTCGACGTGGCGCGACGCACCGCCGAGCGCGGCGGAGGCCGCCTCGTCATCACGCCCGCGGCCGACCCGGCTCACCCGGACAGCGGTGGCGCGTCGGTCGCTCTCGAGCTCCCGGTCGCCTTAGCCGACTCTTAGCCCAGGGTTGCCGCCGCCCTCACCCGGCCACCGCCACGGTGGTGACTCAGGGCACCACCGGGGTGCCGACGAGTGAGGAGCACGACGATGACCTGGAAGAGCCGCACCGCCGTAGCGAGTGCGTCGGCAGTCGTCCTGATCGGGTTGGGCACGGCGGCGGTCGCTGCCGCCACGTCACCGTCCGCGGACCCCACGCCTGAGATCACCACCACCACCACGACAGACCCCCGGACGGCGGAGCTCGAGCACTCGCTCGCCGCGCTGAACAGCGAGATCGACAGCCTCGCCGCGGCCGCTTCGAGCACCCCGACCGCTGTGCCGACGAACGGGTCCGCCCCCTCGGCGTCGCCCCGCAGCGACGACCCGCCGAGCCACGACGCCACCGACGACCGGGTGACCGGGGTGGACGACTCCCCCGGGGACGACGACTGGGCCACCGACGACTCGGCCTCCGAGCGCGCGCACCGCGGCTCCGACGACTCCGACTCGGACGACTCCGACTCGGACGACGACGGCTCCGATGACCACGGCTCGGACGACCACGGCTCCGATGACTGACCGTGGGCGCGCCCTCGTCACCTTGGTCCTCGTCCCGCTCACGGCCGGGCTGTTCGGCGCGGGCGTGATGTGGGCCGACGCCAACGACCCGTCTGCACCCGCGCCGGCCACCGCGGTGCCCGTCGACTCACGGATCGACCAGCTCGCGGCCCAGGTGGCCACTGCGCAGGCGCGTGTCGCGGCGGTCCGGGCC
>NZ_JBFUHU010000501.1:0-1580 GCF_056402235.1 Cellulomonas sp. P4_B5_2 | reverse complement strand
CTCCCTGCCAGGAGCGCGGCCGTCGTCGTCTCAGCCGTCCTCGCGCCTGAAGGTCCGGGCGCCGAACCAGAGCCCGAGGCCGGCGAGCACGATCGTCAGCACCGAGCCCCACAGGGCCGTCGCGCTGCCGATGTCGCCGTCGAACTGCGCGCGGATGCCGGACACCACGTGCTTGATCGGGTTGAGGTTGGACAGCGTGTTGAGCCACGCCGGCGCCGACGCCGCCGTGATGGGCAGCAGGATGCCCGACAGCAGCAGCAGGGGCAGCGCGACGCCGTTCATCAGGGGCGCGAGCGCATCCTCGCTCTTGAGGGTGAGCGCGACCGCGTAGGACGCCGACGCGAACGCGGCCGCGAGCAGCGCGGCGGTGACGATGCCGAGCACGATGCCCCAGAACGGCGCCTCGAGCCCGAACAGGAACGCCACGGACACGAGCACGACGCCCTGCACCGCGACGACGATGACGTCCCGCAGCACCCGGCCGAGCACGAGCGCGGACCGGGGTGCGGGGCTCACACGCTCGGCCTCGATGACGCCGTCGCGCCACTCGCCGATCAGCCCGAAGCCGACGAACAGCGCGCCGAACATGCCGAGCTGCACCAGCAGCCCGGGGACGAACAGCTGGTAGGCGTTGGTCGCACCCAGCTGGGGCGCCAGCGGCTCCAGCAGCGGTCCGAACAGCGAGAGGTAGAGCACCGGCTGGAGCAGGCCCATGACGGACCACACGGGGTTGCGCAGCGAGATGCGCATGGCACGGCGGAACACCGTGAGGGTGTCGCGGACGAACGTGCTGCGGCCGGACTGCTCGTCGGTGAACGTGCGCGGGGAGGAGGTGGTGGTGCTCATGCTGCGGCTCCGTCGGTGGACTCGGTCGCGCTCTCGCCGTCGCGCAGGGAGCGACCCGTGAGGGTGAGGAAGACGTCGTCGAGCGTCGGACGGCGCAGCTCGACGCCGTCCAGCTCGAGGCCCTCCGCGTCGAGCGAGCGGAGCAGACCGGCGAGCAGCGTGCGGCCCTGCGGCACCCGGACCTCGACCAGCGAGCCGTCGATCGTCGGCACGTCCGCGCCGGGCAGCTGCGCGGCGACGGCCGCGATGCGGGTGACGTCGGTGGCCTGCGACGCACTGAGCAGGACCGCGTCACCGCTCACCCGCTGCTTGAGCTCCTCGGGGGAGCCCTCCGCGACGATCGCGCCGTGGTCGATGACGAGGATGCGGTCGCACAGGGCGTCGGCCTCGTCCAGGTAGTGCGTGGTGAGGAACACCGTGCTGCCGCGCTCGTCGCGCAGCCCGCGCACGTGCGTCCAGAGGTTGGCGCGCGCCTGCGGGTCGAGGCCCGTGGTCGGCTCGTCGAGGAACACGAGCCGGGGGGTGTGGATCAGGCCCATGGCGATGTCGAGCCGGCGGCGCTGGCCGCCGGACAGCGAGGAGCACTTGCGGTCCCACAGGCCGTCGAGCTCGAGCTGGTCGAACAGCTCGCGGCCCCGGACGGCGGCGACCGCGCGCTCGACGCCGTACAGCAGGGCGTGGTCGATCACCTCCTCGCCGGCACGGGCCTCGCCCGAGGTCGACCCGGACTGCGC
>NZ_JBFUHU010000500.1:0-1584 GCF_056402235.1 Cellulomonas sp. P4_B5_2 | reverse complement strand
GGTGAGGGATCATGGGGGCGTGACCGCCTCGCCCTTCGGCCCGTCGCCGCGACCGCGCGACGACGGTAGCGCGGTCCTGCCGCAGCCACGGCCGGCGCCCGACGACGAACCCCGGGCGGTCGAGGTCCTGACGCCGGATGTCGTGGCACCMGTTCCTGCGCCGACACCCACGCTCCGCGTGTACGCGGACGGGTCGGCCCTGTCCCGGTATCTCGTGGGTGCACCGTGCCGCGCGCAGTGGCTCGAGTGGACCGCCGACCACGAGGGTGAGCTCCTCACCACGCCGCTCGGCCTGACCGAGCTCCGCCGTGCAGCCCGTCCGCGCGGCGTCGAGGCGACCGGCGTGGCCCACGACGTCGAGGAGCGCCTCGAGGTCATCCGGTTCTCCGACCAGACGCTCCGGGCGGCCACCAAGGTGTCCGGCGTGCTGCCGCCGTTCATCGCGCTCCACCTGGGGGCCGCGCTGGCGCACCCGGGGGTCGGGGGCGTCGCCACCTACGACCTCCAGCTGGCGCAGGCCTCGGCCCTGCACGGGCTGACGATCGTCTCGCCCGGGTGGCCGGCCGGCTGGTGGGAGCGGGCCGGGGGGTAGGTGCTCTTCCGCGCGGCGCCTCGCGGGCCTAGTTTCGGATCGTGACTCACGACGGTGGAGCGCTCCGAGACCCAGCACCCGATCTTCGGGGGGTCAGGCCCGCGCCGCCCCTCGTTCCCTCTCGCCGCCGGGCCGCCGACCCGGTGACGCACCTGACGCGCGAGGAACGCGAGGCCCGAGGGGCCGCCGCCCGGGTTCTGCTGCCGCGGGATCGGCTTGCACACCTGGGCGCGGGGGACTCCCGGCCCGACCCGATCGAGCTGTTGGTGTCGCAGGGCACGACGCGGCTGCCCGAGCTCGTCCCGCTCCGGTACGGGCGCATGGCGACCTCCTCGTTCGCGTTCTACCGCGGGGCCGCGCTGCTCATGGCGTCCGACCTCGCGGCCGTCCCCGACTCCGGGCTCGACGTCCAGCTCTGCGGCGACGCGCACATGTCGAACTTCGGCGTGTACGGGACGCCGGAGCGGCGGATGCTGTTCGACCTCAACGACTTCGACGAGACCCTCCCCGGACCGTTCGAGTGGGACGTGAAGCGTCTGGTGGCGAGCGTCGAGGTCGCGGCGCGGAGCATCGGGGTCGACGACCGGGAGCGGCGGAAGATCCTCACGGAGGTGGCCAAGACGTACCGGACGGCGATCCGCGACCTTGCCGACAAGGGGAACCTCGAGGTCTGGTACGCGCGGATCGACATCGACGACTTCCTGCACGAGCACCGCGACGACTTCGGCAAGGCGCAGCTGAAGCGGACGGAGTCGTCGGTGAAGAAGGCGCGGACGCACGACCACCTGCGGGCAGTGGGAAAGCTGACGGAGATCGTCGACGGGCGGCGACGGTTCCGGTCGGACCCGCCGCTGGTCACCTCGCTCGAGGAGATCCTCGGCGACAAGGCCGCGCGCATCTTCACCGCGGCGATGGGTGAGCTGGTGCGGGCGTACCAGAGCAGCCTGGAGCCGGCGCGTCGGCACCTGCTCAGCCAGTACCGGGTGATCGAC
>NZ_JBFUHU010000499.1:0-2673 GCF_056402235.1 Cellulomonas sp. P4_B5_2 | reverse complement strand
ACGTCGTCCGGCGTGGACAGCGGGATCGCGGCGATCGGGCCGCCCGTGAACGGGGCGTGCGACGTGAACGTCCCGGCCGCGGCGGACGAGACGACGCGGCTCAGCAGCGGACGGACGTCGTCCGGTTCGAGCACGTACGTCGCGAGCGGGTCGGTCTCGGGGTCGTGGAGCTCGATGTGTCCCGGGTCGTGCGCCATACCGGCGAGAGTACGCGCGGGTTATCGAGATCCACGGGACCTCGTCCCGCTCACACGCCCAGCGTCTCGCGCACGTCCGAGTGCACCAGGGCCAGGACGGCAGCGCGCCCCTCGCCCGCCGACTGGGCCGCCAGCGCGGCGGCGGCCATCGTCGCGCACTCGGCGGACGTGTGGTGCCGCAGCGCGTACCGGACCGCGGGGATGGCGCCCACCGACATCGACAGGCTGGTCACCCCGAGCCCGACGAGCACCAGGGCAAGCACCGGGTCCGACGCCGACTCCCCGCACACCCCGACGGGCTTGCGCGCCCGCAGACCGGCCCGTGCCGTGCTGTCCACCAGGTCGAGCACCGCCGGCTGCCACGGGTCCAGCAGGTCGGCCAGCTCGCCGCGGAGCCGGTCGCTGGCCATCGTGTACTGCGCAAGGTCGTTGGTGCCCAGCGAGACGAAGTCCACCTCGGCGAGGATCTCCCGCGCGCGCAGCGCCGCCGCCGGGACCTCGATCATCACCCCGACGATCGTGATCCCCGCCGCCCGTGCCCGGGTGGCGAAGTCGCGCGCCTCGGCGGGGGTCGTGACCATCGGCGCCATCACCCACGGCGTGGTGCCGGTCTCGGCCTGCGCGCGAGCGAGCGCCTCGAGCTGGGTGTCGAGCAGCTCCGGGTGCGACCGCACCAGGCGGTAGCCACGCACGCCCAGCGCCGGGTTCTCCTCCCCGGCCTGCGTCACGAACGGGAGCGGCTTGTCGGCACCCGCGTCGAGCGTGCGCACCACCACCTTCCCGCCCTCGAACGCCCGCAGGACGCGGCTGTACTCGGTGACCTGCTCGGCCTGCGACGGAGCCGTCGCACGCCCCAGGTAGAGCACCTCGGTCCGGACGGGGGCCGTGTCCGACTCCAGAGCGGTCGCCGCCGCCCGGCGCGCACGCGACTGCTCCCGGATCTCCGGACCTGGGTCGACGGTGACCGTCCCCGCGACGGCGTCCACGGCCACCTCGGTGCCGGGCTCGAGGTCCATGATCCCGGTCGTGCGGACGATGCACGGGATGCCGAGCTGGCCGGCGATGATCGCGGTGTGGCCCGTGGGCCCGCCGCGCTCGGTGACGATCGCGAGGACCTGGCGGACGTCGAGCTCCGCGGTGTCGGCCGGTGCCAGGTCGGCTGCGACCACGACGCTCGGCTCGGTCAGCGGAGGGACGCCGGGCTCGTCGAGGTCGAGCAGCACGGCGACGACGCGGTCGCGCACGCTGCGCAGGTCGGTCACCCGTTCCGCGAGCGCCCCGCCCGCGGCGGTGAACATGTCGACGAACCGCGCGATGGCGCGGTCGACGGCCTCGGCCGGGGTCTCCCCCGCCGCGACGCGCTGCTCGGCCTCGGCGCGCAGCGCAGGGTCGGCGGCCATCTGTGCAGTCGCGCCGAGCACGGCGGCGAGCGCACCGGTCGCGGCCTGCGCGCGACTCTCGAGGGAGCTCGCCACCTGGTCGAACGCGGGCCCGAGCTGCGCGGGGTCGCCGCCGCCCTGGGCAGGGATGACGGGCGACGGGTACGCCTTGGCGACCGGCCCGACGACGAGCCCACGCCCGACCCCCACGCCGACGAGGGTGCGGTGTCCGGCCGCGACGCTCACGCGTCTGCGTCCAGGTCCGTGGCCAGCAGCCCGACCAGGGAGTCCAGCACGTCGTCGGCCTGGGGCCCGTCCGCGGTCAGGACGACCTCCTCGCCGTGCCCGGCGGACAACGTCATGACCATCAGCACGCTGGCGGCGTTCACGGGCGAACCGCCCTGCTTCGCGATGGTGACGGGGATGCCCGCAGCACCCGCTGCCTGCGCGAACAGGGAGGCGGGCCGCGCGTGCAGGCCCTGGGCGGAGGCGATCGCGACGGTGCGTTCGGTCATGGCAGTTCTCCTTGGAGCAGTGGTGACGAGGAAGGCGTGGGGTCTCAGGCGAGACCGGCGGGGGCGGTCCGGAACAGGTCGACGGGGTCCAGTGCCGCGTCGGGTTCGGCGACCACCTGCACGGCGGCGAGGTCGAGGTCGTCGGGTCCGGGGATCGCGCTGCCCGGCAGTCCCACGGCCGCCCGCCCCCAGGCGACGGCGGCCCGCAGGCGTTCGATGGGCTCGCCGTCGGTGGCGAGGAAGCCGGCGAGCGTGCAGTCGCCCGCGCCGACGGTGCTGCGGGGCACGATCGGCGAGCCGCCGGCCCACCAGCTCCGCGTCGCCGTGACGAGCAGCGCACCATCGGCGCCGAGGGACACCAGCGCGCTGTCGTGGCCGCGTGCGAGCACCGACCGGGCGCCCGCGACGATCTCGCCGACGGTGGTCAGGGACGCGCGCAGCACGTCGCAGAGCTCGTCGAGGTTCGGCTTGAGCAGCGCGGTGCCGCCCGCCCGGACCGTCGCCTCGAGCGCCTTGCCCGAGGCGTCCACCGCCACGGGAATGCCGCGGGCGGCGGCCGCCGCCACGAGCCGGGGGTAGAGG
>NZ_JBFUHU010000498.1:0-1997 GCF_056402235.1 Cellulomonas sp. P4_B5_2 | reverse complement strand
GTCAGCGGGTGCTCGTGCAGGGCGCCGGCGGCGGGCTGGCCTCGGCGGCGATCCTGCTCGGCGCCGCCGCGGGGCTCGAGATGATCGTGACCAGCCGGTCGCAGGACCGTCGCGAGCGGGCGTTGTCCCTCGGTGCCGCTGCGGCCGTCGAGCCCGGTGCCCGGGTGCCCCGGGTCGACATCGTGCTCGAGAGCGTCGGCAAGGCCACCTGGTCGCACTCGGTGCGCTCGGTGCGGCCGGGCGGGACGATCGTCGTCGCGGGTGCCACCAGCGGGGACGCCGAGCCGGCCGAGCTGACCCGGATCTTCTTCCAGGAGATCAGCGTGGTGGGCACGACGATGGGGTCGCGCGACGACCTGCAGCACCTGCTGGCGTTCCTCCTCGAGCCATGAGCCGGGGGGACGCGGTGGACGGCGAGTGGGTCGAGGACGTCCTCGGCCCCGACTACCACGTCCGCACGCTCGTCCTGCGTCCCGACGACGAGGGGGACGTGGTGGCCAGCCTGGTCCGCTACGCGCCGCCGACCGCCGAGCCGCTGCGCCCGTCGCGGGCGATCCTGTACGTGCACGGCTGGTCCGACTACTTCTTCCAGACCGGGCTCGCCGAGTACTGGCACGCGCGCGGCGCCGCGTTCTACGCCCTCGACCTGCGCAAGTACGGCCGCAGCCTGCGTCCCGGCCAGACGCCGGGCTACGTCGACGACCTGGAGACCTACGACGAGGAGCTCGAGGCGTCGCTCGGCGTGATCACCACCGACCTGGGCGCGCGCGCCCGGGTGATGGTCATGGGCCACTCCACGGGCGGGCTCATCGCGGCCCTCTGGGCGCACCGGCACCCCGGCGAGCTCAGCGGTCTGGTGCTCAACAGCCCCTGGCTGGAGCTGCAGGGGTCGTCGGTGCTCCGGCACGTCAGCACCCCGGCGGTCGCGCGCATCGCCCGGTTCCAGCCGAAGGCCCCGCTGCCCAACATCGACCCCGGCTACTACGCCCGGACGCTCAGCAGCGCGAGCGGCGGCGAGTGGACGTACGACACGGTGTGGCGGCCGACGCCCTCGTTCCCCGTCCGCGCCGGCTGGCTCCAGGCCATCATGGCGGGCCACGCGCGGGTGGCCCGCGGTCTGGCCGTCGAGCAGCCGATCCTCGTGCTCGCGTCCAGCCGGACCGTCATCAACCCGCGCTGGAGCGAGGAGATGCGCCACGCCGACGTGGTGCTCGACGTCGAGCTGGTGGTGCGCCGGGCGGTGCAGCTGGGCACGCACGTGACTGTCGTCCGCATCCGGGACGGCCTGCACGACCTGACCCTGTCGCCGCCGCCCGTGCGCCGGCGCCTGTACGCCGAGATCGACCGCTGGTCCGCGGCCTACGGGTGGAGCTGACCGGGCGTCACGGACGCAGGATGCCGGTGGCCTCCGCGAGCGTCGGGCCGCCCTCGCCCAGCCGCCACGCGCGCCAGCCGTCGACGAGGTTCTCCGCCGCCACGGCCGCCGACGCAGCCTTGTCCGGGTCCGCGTACAGCTCGCCGGTGGGCAGCTCGATGAGGCCGTCGGTGCGCAGCATCGCGACGAGCCGCTGACCACGGCGCGCCCGGACCCAGACGAGCGTCGTGATCGCGCGGCGGCTCTTCGCGAGCGTGGCGAGCTCCGGCATCGCGTTCAGGTCGTCGTCGAGGACCGCGTCCCGGACGGGGGCGATCTCCTCGGTCGGTGCCGGCGGAGCGGGCGGAGCCGCCGGGGGCGGGGGCATCGGGATGGTCGGCACGGCCGGTGTGGCCGGGGTCGTCGGGAAGCTGGACGAGATCGGCAGCGGGGCGGAGACCGGGACGAACGGGCGGGGGCCGGCCGCCTCGCCCGTGCGCTCGCGTGGGGGCGTGCGCGGCAGCACCTGGTCGGCGGCGGACCGCAGGCCCACCACCGGGGTCAGCGTGGTCGGCGCCTCGTGCACGGTCGGCCGCGGCTTCTGGGCAGCGGTGGGCCGCGGCGCCGGCTCGGCAGGGGGGGG
>NZ_JBFUHU010000497.1:0-1617 GCF_056402235.1 Cellulomonas sp. P4_B5_2 | reverse complement strand
GAAGACGGGCGAGCTCTGCCAGATGTCCCGGAACTGGATCGTCTTGCCGGGGCGGGGCGAGTCGATCTGCTGGTTGCCGCCGGCGTAGATCGAGATGTGGCCGGGGCTCCAGATGAGGTCACCAGGCTGGGCGTCCGCCCGCGAGACGATGGTGCCCGCGGCCTTCTGTCCGGCCGACGTGCGCGGCAGGGTGATACCGAGCTGCGCGAAGACGTAGCTGGTGAAGCCGGAGCAGTCGAAGCCGGCCGGGGTGGTCCCACCGGAGAGGTACGGCGTGCCGACGTAGCGGGCCGCGATCTCGAGGACCGCGTTGCCGGAGACCGACGACGGGGCCGGTGCGTTGGCGACGGCGGCGGTCGTGGTGGCGGTGGTGGCACGCGTGGTGCTGCGCGAGGCGGCGGCCTTCACCTTGACCGGCGGCGGGGGCGGCGGCGTCTCGGCCGTCACGACCGGGGCGTCGAACGTCCACGCGGCCTCGACCGGGGCGGTCACGACGGGGGCGGTGTTCAGCACGGCGCGGGCCGAAGCCGTCAGCGCTGCGGTGTCCACGGCGGGAAGTGCGCCCGCGTCACCACCGGGGGCGGCAGTGGCGGACGAGCCGAGCATCGAGACGATGAGGCCCGACGATGCGGCCACGACGGCAGTACGGCGTCCGACGGTGCCCATCTGGTCCGAGGCGGCTGCAGCAAACTCGGTCAAGGGCGTCGATGGACGGCGCGCCGCACGATGGCGGGCGCGAGTGGTGCTCACGGTCACGCGTTGCCTCTCCTGATGCCTACGAGGTCAGCTGTCGGGTTCGGGTGGGAGAACACCCGGCCGTGTCCCCGATCGAGATCGGATCTCCGGCTTCACCCCAAGGACACCGAACTTCCGGTGCCCGCAATTGGGTCCCCCGCCCCTGCCGGCGGTCAGTGCGGACCTCGTGGCGGCGGCAGGGTTAGGCGTTCCGCTCGAGGGCTTCTCCGGAGGAGGGTTCTGGAGAAGCAGGTCGAACGTACAGGACGTCCGCCGCGATTGTCACGTTCCGATCACGGAAATCTCCGCTCGTGTAGGACACCCGTCCTGGACGCGTGGTCCAAACTCCGAGGTGACCTGCAAAGACGCCGATCAGAGGCGTGGGAGCGCGCGCACAGGTCACACTCCCGGGGGATCACGAAGATCACGGTCGTGCGGGAGACAGCGCCCCCAGGGGCCGTCCAGGGGCCTCTCAGGCGGGTCAGCGGGCCCCGACGAAGATGTGCCGCGCGACGTCCTCGGGCAGGTCCAGGACGGTCTCCGACCCCGGCGTGGACACCGTCACGGTGCCGAGGCTGCGCTCGATGACGATCTCCTGGTGCGGCAGCACGCCGGCCTCGGCCAGCCGCGCGAGCAGCTCGACGTCCACCTGCAGCGGCTCCGCGATGCGGGCGACGACGGCCCGCTCGACCCCGTCGGCCCCCGGCTCGCCGCGGTAGGTCACCAGCGACGTGACGCCGTCGAGGAAGCTGACGTGCGTGGTCTCCTCGCCGATCTCCCCCAGGCCCGGGATCGGGTTGCCGTAGGGGTCGAAGTGGGGGTGGTCCAGCAGAGGCCCGGGATCGGGTTGCCGTAGGGGTCGAAGTGGGGGTGGTCCAGCAG
>NZ_JBFUHU010000496.1:0-1621 GCF_056402235.1 Cellulomonas sp. P4_B5_2 | reverse complement strand
GCCCGGGCCTCGTCGCTCGGCTCGTCGGGCGGCTCGTCGCACGGCTCGTCGCACGGGTCGTCGCACGGCTCGTCGCGCGGCTCGTCGCGCGGGTCGTCGCACGGCTCGTCGCGCGGCCGCGAGATCGTGGCTTCGGCACGAGACCGTGGGTTCAGACGCACGATCTCGTGCCGAACCCACGACCACGTCATGACGACGCATGGCAGCCGGTGGACGAATCGGCAGGCAAGCGCTTACCGTGACCGAGGACGGTTGACGCAGGACGCAAGGGAGCGGACGTGACGGAGTTGTCGCAGGGCCTGCTGAAGGCCGCCATCGTCGGGACCGGGGCGATCGCGCACGCACACGCCTCGGTCCTCTCCGCGGACCCCCTGGTCGCGGTCGTCGCGGTCGCGGACCCCMGCCCCGCCGTCCGTGACGCGTTCGCCGACCAGTACGGCGTCGCGGGCCGGTACGACAGCCTGGACGACCTGCTCTCCGCCGAGGCAGTCGACGTCGTGCACCTGTGCACCCCGCCCGGCCTGCACAAGGACCAGGCGATCGCCGCCCYACGCTCCGGCGCGCACGTGGTCTGCGAGAAGCCGCCGGTCCTGTCGCTGGCGGACCTGGACGCGGTGCTCAAGGTCGCTCACGAGGTCGGTCGCGAGTACGCCGTCGTGTTCCAGCAGCGCACCGGCACGGCCGTCGGCCACGTCCAGAGGCTGCTCGCCGACGGCACGCTCGGGCGACCGCTCGTCGGCGTCTGCCACACGCTCTGGTACCGCAAGCAGGAGGACTACTACGCGGTGCCGTGGCGCGGGAAGTGGGCGACGGAGGGCGGCGGCCCGCTGCTCGGGCTGGGCATCCACCAGCTCGACCTGCTCGGGTTCCTGCTGGGCGAGTGGGCCGAGGTCGACGCGCGCGCGTTCCGCCTGGACCGCGACGTGGAGACCGAGGACACGTCCACGGCCGTGATCCGGTTCGCCAACGGCGCGATCGTGTCCGTGCTGACCACCGCCCTCGCCCCGCGCCAGACCAGCTACGTGCGGGTGGACACGACGCTCGGCACGGTCGAGGTCGAGCACCTCTACGGGCACGACGCCCGCGCGTGGCGGCTCACCCCGGCACCCGAGCGGACCGGCGGCGAGCCGGCGGAGGCGCCGGCGTCGTGGACCCTGCCGACCGAGGACGAGCCCTCCGGGCACACCCCGCTGCTGCGCGCGGTCTACGCGGCGCTGCGCGCGGGCGAGCCGCTGCCGCCGGTCGCCGCGGAACCCCACCGGTCGCTCGAGCTGGTCACCGCGATCTACGCGTCGGCGTCCCTGGGCCGCCCGGTCACCAAGGCCGACCTGGCCCCCGGCAGCACCCTGCGCGAGGGCTTCCTGCACGGCATCGAAGACCTCCGCCCGATCCCGGCATGACCCACACCCCCGCAACCAGCCCTCGCACTGCAACGTCCGCACTCGAGGGGCCTCCAGCGCGCACGAGTGCGGACGCATCGAGTTCTCCTGCTGCAACGTCTGCGCTCGAGGGGGCTCCTGCACGCACGAGTGCGGACGTCCGGGTTGCGCCCGACCCCCTGTTCACCGACCCGCGGGGCGCGCCCACCGATCCCACCGTGGTCGAGGGCCCGGACGGGACC
>NZ_JBFUHU010000495.1:0-1625 GCF_056402235.1 Cellulomonas sp. P4_B5_2 | reverse complement strand
TCGGTGCAGGTGCTGACCCCGGCGGGAGCGGCCGGCCGGGAGTGGGACGTCGTCGTGGTGGCCGGGGTCCAGGAGGGCTCCTGGCCCGACCTGCGGCTGCGTGACTCCCTCCTGGGCGCGCAGGAGCTCGTCGACCTGGTGGCCGGCCGCGCGGTTCCCGGTACCTCCGACGACGCCGAGTCCGCCGCGGCGGCGCGCGACGCGGTGCTGGCGGACGAGTTGCGCTCCTTCGTGGTGGCGTGCTCGCGTGCCCGTCGCTCGCTCCTGGTCACGGCCGTGGACGACGCCGACCACCAACCGTCGCCCTTCGTCGACCTGGTCGACCCGTCCGACGACGAGGGTGAGACCCGCCGCACCAGCGTCCCCAGCCCGCTCGACCTGCGGGGGCTCGTGGCCCAGCTGCGGGCCCACCTGGAGCAGGCGGCGCTGGACGGTGTCGAGCCGGACCCGGCCGCGGCCCGCACCCTGGCGCGGCTGGCCGCGGCGGACGTCGCCGGTGCCGACCCCGCGCAGTGGCACGGCCTCGCGGAGCCGTCGAGCGAGGCGCCGCTGTGGGAGCCGGACGAGCGCGTGCCGGTCTCTCCGTCCAAGGTGGAGACCGCGCAGCGGTGCGCCCTGCGCTGGGCGCTCGAGGCCGCGGGCGGGACGTCGTCGGCGAGCGGTGGGCAGAGCCTGGGCACCCTGCTGCACGCCATCGCGCAGGAGCACCCGCGCGGCTCCGAGGAGGAGCTGTCCGCGGCGCTCGACCGCCGGTGGGGCGAGCTCGGGCTGGGCTCGGGCTGGCCGGCGCTCGCGACCCGGCGCAAGGCGGACGCGATGGTGCACCGGCTCGCCGTCTACCTGCGGACGGCCGGTGAGCCGCTGCTGGTCGAGGGGTCCTTCGCCGTCGACACCGACCGTGCGTCGCTGCGGGGGTCGGCGGACCGGATCGAGCTCGTGCAGGACGGTCCCGCCGGACCGGTGGTGCGTGTGGTGGACCTGAAGACCGGTGCCAGCCCGCCGAGCGTCGGCAAGGCMGCCGAGAACCCGCAGCTGGGTGCGTACCAGCTGGCGGTCGACGCCGGCGCGTTCGACGGGCTGCCCGAGGGAGCCACGAGCGGGGGCGCGCAGCTGGTCTTCCTCGGCACCGGGGCGACGGCCGTGATCCGGTCCCAGGAGGCGCTCGGGCCGGAGGTCGACGAACCCAGCTGGGCGCGCGCGATGGTCGACCAGGTGGCCGACAAGATGGCCGCCTCGACGTTCCAGGCCACCACCAACGACCTGTGCGACCGCTGCCCCGTGCGGCGCTCGTGCCCGGTCCGTGGCGAGGGCGGACAGGTGGTCGCATGACCCTGTCCGCCGCGCAGATCGCTGCCCTGGTGGGCCAGCCGCCGCCCACGTCCGAGCAGCGTGCCGTGATCGAGGCGCCCCTCGGGCCGTCGCTCGTCGTGGCCGGTGCCGGGTCCGGCAAGACGGAGACCATGGCCGCACGGGTGGTCTGGCTGCTCGCCAACGGCATCGTGGCCCCGGACCAGGTGCTGGGTCTGACGTTCACGCGCAAGGCGGCCGGCGAGCTGGCCGAGCGGGTGCGCAAGCGGCTGCGGACCCTCGCGCGGGCGGCCGCGGCCCAGGGCGTGGTGCTGGGC
>NZ_JBFUHU010000494.1:0-1633 GCF_056402235.1 Cellulomonas sp. P4_B5_2 | reverse complement strand
CGCGGCGACGTGCGCGCCGGTCGACCCGGTCCGCGCCCGACCGCTGCGGGGCCGCGCGCCGACCACCAGGAGCTGGGCGTCGCCGCTCAGCTCGCGCAGGCACGGCACGACCTGCCCGTGCAGCACCCGGAACTTGACGACCACGCCGGGGTGGTGCTCCAGCAGCCGCGTCTGCAGGTCGGCCAGGTACTGCACGGCCTCGGCGTCGACGTCGCTGCCGCCCACGATCGGGTACCAGCTCCAGGCCGTGACCTGCCACGCGTCGTCGACCGTACGGACCAGCAGAACCTCGGCCTGCCGCCGCACCGCCTCGGCCACGCCCCACTCGAGGGTGCGCGCACTGTTCGACGTGCCGTCGAGTGCGATCACCACGGGTCCGTCGGTACGCATGAGGTGCCTCCTTGCTCCTCGCGCGTGGCCACGCCGGCCGTCCGCCGGCCTCAGCCGCGCTACCTCCAGCCTCCCCTCGCACCGTCGTCCGCGTCCCGGGACCTGAGTCCCTGATCGACACGACCCACGCGGGACCTTCGGCCCTGGGGTGCGCAGACCAGCGGAGATCACCGTGGACTCATCGGAGTATCCACACCCGGTCCCGACCCTGGGGCCCAGCTCGGAGGGAAATCGCCATGGCCACCATCCATCCCGAGGCGCGTACCTCGACGCACCCCGCAGTCCTGGTCGAGGACGACGTCGTCACGTCCGCGACGGGCCGCCGTTGGCTCGCCGTCACCCGGCTCGCCACGGGGTTCATCTTCCTGTGGGCGTTCCTCGACAAGACGTTCGGGCTGCACTACGCCACGGGCGCCGCGGTGGCCGAGGGCGACCCGAGCCTCTCGTGGCTCGACGGCGGGACGCCGAGCCAGGGCTTCATGCAGTTCGCCACGATCGGCCCGCTCAAGGACACGTTCGCCTCGATGGCGAGCCCCGTGACGGACTGGCTGTTCATGCTCTGCCTGTTCGGTGTGGGCGTCGCCGTGATGCTCGGCATCGGGCTGCGCATCTCGGCCGTCGCCGGCTCGCTGCTCATGGTCCTCATGTGGGCGGCCGAGTGGCCGTTCATCCAGGGTTCGAACAACCCGCTGGTCGACTACCACATCATCTACGCGCTCGTCCTGATCGTGTGCGCGACGCTCCTCGCCGGAGACACCTGGGGCCTCGGTCGCCGGTGGGCGCGGATCCCGCTCGTGCAGCGRTTCAGCTGGCTGCGGTGACAGCACTCACCCAGCCGGCACGACGGCACCCCGATCTCGGGGTGCCGTTCGTGTGTGCGCTCTGACACGATCAGGCTGTGAGCGTCGTCGACGGCGGATGGACCGAGAGCACCCTCGAGGTGCAAGGGCACCACGTCTTCTACCGCATCAGCGCGGACGTCCCGGGTGCGTGGCCGATCGTGCACATCCACGGCTTCGCGATCTCGGGCACCTACCTGATGCCCACCGCCCGGCTGTTGGCGGCCCGCGCGACGAACGTGGTACCCGACCTGCCGGGCTACGGCCGGAGCGAGGACTGGGACTACACGCTCGGCATCCCCGCGCTCGCGGTCGCCGTCCTCGACATCCTGGACGCCTTCGGCTTCGAGAAGGTCGTGCTCGTCGGCAACTCCATGGGCTGCCCGGTCAGCCTGGAGGTGGCG
>NZ_JBFUHU010000493.1:0-2055 GCF_056402235.1 Cellulomonas sp. P4_B5_2 | reverse complement strand
ACTACGGGCTCGCCCCGTCGGACTGGCCCGCGTTCCGGCAGGCGGTGCGCGACGCCCTCGCCGGCGGGCCGCTCACCCCCGCGGCTCTCGGGGCCACGCTCACCGCCGAGCCCACGTTCCACCATCTGGAGAAGGTCTTCGCGGACAACCCGTGGACGCTGATCAAGGCGCTCGCCTGGCAGGGCGACCTCTGCTTCGGTCCGTCGCGCGACGGCCAGGCGACGCTCCAGCGGCTGGACGCCAACCCGCTCTGGGCCGGTCTCGTGGAGGTCGACGACGCCGGACCCCGGGCGGTCGAGTCCTACGTCCGGGCGTACGGGCCGACGACACCCACGCACCTGCAGTACTGGCTCGGCGAGGGGCTGGGCGTCCGGCGCGGGCACCTCCGGACCTGGATCGCCGGTCTCGGGGAGCAGCTGGCCACCGTCGAGGTGGAGGGCGAGCCGGCGCTCGTCCTACAGGAGGATCTGGAGGAGCTGGTGGCGGCCCGCCCGACGAGGACCGTCCGGCTGCTGCCGCGGTACGACCAGTGGGTGCTCGGACCTGGGACGGCCGACCTGCACGTCCTTCCTCCCGCGCAGCGCGCTGCGATCAGCCGGGGCGCGAACATCGCCGTGGTCGGGGGCGCCGTGCGCGGGACCTGGTCCCAGTCGGCCGACGAGGTCCGGGTGACGTGGTTCGACGCGGCGCCCCCGCGGGCTGCGGTCGAGGACGAGGTCGAGCGGCTGGGGACGATCCTCGCGACGCCGCTGAGGCTCGCCGCCGACCCGCGCTGAGCGTGCGAGACCGCGCTGCTGGCGCAACCGCTGGCCGCGTTGCTAGCGTCCGCGTGCCGCACAGGCGCACGGGGCGACCGTTGCCCCATCGACTTCCACGAGTAGGGACTGGCCCCATGAGCATCGGATGGCGTCTGCACGGCGATGGACGCACGGTCCCTGTCGGCGAGGTCGTCGCCCCCGACGAGCGCCTCAGCTGGCCCCGCACGGTCGGCATCGGCATGCAGCACGTCGTGGCGATGTTCGGGGCCACGTTCCTGGTCCCGCTGCTGACCGGCTTCTCCCCGGCGACGACCCTGTTCTTCTCCGCCGTCGGCACGGTGGTGTTCCTGCTCATCACGCGCAACAAGCTGCCGAGCTACCTGGGCTCCTCGTTCGCGTTCATCGCCCCCATCGCCGCAGCGACCGCCACCGGCGGGCAGTCCGTGGCACTGGGCGGCATCGTCGTCGTCGGTGTGCTGCTCGCCGCCATCGGCGCCGTGGTGCACTTCGCCGGGTCGGGGTGGATCGACACGCTCATGCCGCCCGTCGTCACGGGCACGATCGTCGCGCTCATCGGCCTGAACCTCGCCCCGGTGGCCTGGGGGACGTGCTCGCAGAGCGTCGTCGATGGGGCCATCGTCGAGACGTGCAGCAACGGCTTCCGCGCGGCACCCATCACCGCGCTGGCCACCCTGCTCGCGACGTGGCCGAGAACATCGGCCACGTCAAGTCCGTCGCCGCGATGACCGGGCACGACATGGACCCGCTGGCCGGCCGCGCCCTCTTCTCCGACGGCATCGCGACCACCCTGGCCGGGCTCGGCGGCGGCTCGGGCACCACCACCTACGCCGAGAACATCGGCGTCATGGCCGCCACCAAGGTGTACTCCACGGCCGCATACTGGGTCGCCGCGGCCACGGCCCTGGTGCTCTCCCTCTCGCCGAAGTTCGGTGCGGTGGTGGCCTCGATCCCCGCAGGCGTCCTCGGCGGGGCGACGACCGTCCTCTACGGGATGATCGGCATCCTCGGCGCCCGGATCTGGGTGCAGAACAGGGTCGACTTCTCCGACCCGAAGAACCTCACCACGGCCGCCGTCGCCCTGGTCATCGGCATCGCCAACTTCACCTGGGCCCCTGGCGACCTCGTCTTCGGCGGCATCGCGCTCGGCACCGCCGCCGCGCTGATCATCTACCACCTGATGCGCGTGCTGGCCGACTGGCGCGGCACCAGCCAGGAGCCCGCCTCCCCGGCCTCGGTCCCCGCGGTCGACCCTGTGGGCCGGTAGCCGCCGCCGGAC
>NZ_JBFUHU010000492.1:0-1674 GCF_056402235.1 Cellulomonas sp. P4_B5_2 | reverse complement strand
GGGCTTCGACGGCTCCTGCCCGATCGGCCCCTGGATCGTGCCGGGCCTGGACGTCGCGCGCGGTGACGTCGTTGGCCACGGTGTAGCCGAACACGTGGTCCAGGGCGCGGTCCGGCGTGACGTCCTTGGTGACCTTGCCGATGACGATCGCCAGCTCGGCCTCGTGCTCGACGTGCTCGGTCCAGTCGGGCAGGACGATCGGGTCGTCGGGGCCGATCACGGAGGTGTTGGGCTTGAGGAACAGCAGCGGGGCGGGCGGGAGGTCGTTGCCCATCTCGGCGGCGTGCTCGGCGTAGTTGCGGCCCACCCCGATGATCTTGGAGCGTGGGATGACCGGCGCCAGCAGGCGGACGCTGTCGTCGTCGAGCCGGATCTGCTCACCCGTGGGCTGCACCGGCGTGTAGAGCGGGTCTCCCGTGATGACCACGAGCTCCTCGGAGCCGGGTGCTCCGTCGATCAGGGCGTAGCGGGGGTCTCCCCCGGTGGTGAACCTTGCGATGCGCACGTCGCAACCCTAGTTCAGGCGCGAGCGAGCACCTCGCCGTGCAGCACCGCGAACCAGCCGTCGGGCTGGGTGCCCCACTCGCGCCAGGCGTCGGCCAGCAGCTCGAGGCCGACCTCGTCGGCCAGGCCGTGGGCGATGGCCTGCGCGGCGAAGTTCGAGGCCACGGAGCGGTCCGCCCACAGCCCCGCCCACCACGTGCGGTCCTCCGGGGTGGCGTAGCACCAGACGCCCGCGCTGGGCACGATCCCGGCCGGGTCGAAGCCGGCCTCGCGGACCCAGGAGAGCAGCTTGCGGCCGGCGTTCGCGTCGGCCTTGTTGGCCTGCGTGACCTCGTGGTAGAGCGCGAGCCACTCGTCCAGGCCCTGCGACTCCGGGTACCAGGTCATGCCGGAGTAGTCGGCGTCGCGGAGCGCGACGATGCCGCCGGGCCTGGTGACGCGACGCATCTCCCGCAGCGCGGCGATGGGGTCCGTGAGGTGCTGGAGCACCTGGTGCGCGTGCACGACGTCGAAGGCGTCGTCCTCGAACGGCAGGCCGTAGGCGTCGGCCACCTGGAACGTCACGTTGTCCGCGCCCGCGTCCGCGGCGGCCTTCTGGGCGATCTCCACCACGGCGGCAGAGGAGTCGACGCCGACGACCTCGCCGGGCTCGATCCGGGCCGCCAGGTCGATGGTCACCGAGCCCGGACCGCACCCCACGTCGAGCAGGCGCGTCCCCGGGACGAGGGCCGGCAGCRGGTACGCGGCGGAGTTCTCGGCGGTGCGCCAGCGGTGCGAGCGCAGCACGGACTCGTGGTGCCCGTGGGTGTACACGTCGGGGTGCGTCGGGGAGTTCACATCTGAGGGTAATCATCCGAGAGCCCAACAGTTCAATAACCGGGACGAACCGTTTCGACATGCGAGATTCCCCGGCTCGCTAGCATCCGTGCATGCGCCGCATCGTGGGGATCGACGTCGCCCGGGGCCTCGCCGTCCTCGGCATGATGACCGCGCACGTCGGTCCCGACGACCACGGACCGGTCCCGCCCGGCGGCTTCTCGCAGCTCGCGGACGGGCGGCCCGCGGCGCTGTTCGTGGTGCTGGCGGGCGTCTCGCTCGCCCTGCTCTCGGGCAGCTCCGTACCTGTCGTCGGCACCCGGCTGGTCCAGGCGCGCGTGCGGATCCTGGTGC
>NZ_JBFUHU010000491.1:0-1688 GCF_056402235.1 Cellulomonas sp. P4_B5_2 | reverse complement strand
GGACTGGCCCGGTGCGACCGTGGTCCCCGACGTCGACGCCCTGCTGGCGCACGCCGACGACCTCGATCTCGTGGTGATCGCGAGCCCCACGGGCGAGCACGTCGCGCACGTCCGGGCCGCGCTCGACGCGGGGCTGCACGTGCTCGTCGACAAGCCGCTGGCCACGTCGGCGGCCGCCGCCGAGCTGCTGGCCGGGCTCGCCGACGGCCGGCTCACCGTCTTCCAGAACCGCCGGTGGGACACCGAGCAGCTCACCCTGCTCGGCCTGCTCGAGCGCGGGGAGCTGGGCACCGTGCACCGGTTCGAGCGGCGCTGGGAGAGGTTCCGGCCCGTGCCGCAGGACCGCTGGAAGGAGAACGACCCCGAGTCGGGCGGTCTGCTGCTCGACCTCGGTGCGCACCTGGTCGACTCCGCGGTGCAGCTGTTCGGGCCGGTCGAGCAGGTCTACGCCGAGCTGCACGCGCGTACGACCCCGGCGGTGGACGACGTGTTCCTCGCTCTCGTGCACGCGCAGAACGGCGTCGTGAGCCACCTGCAGGCTGGTGCCGTGGTGGGCGCACCCGGTCCCCGTACGCGGGTGCTGGGCGACGCCGGGGCGTACCTGGTGACCAGCTTCGAGGGCGAGCCGACGCCGTTCGGGGCGCTCGACGACGCGTACGAGGAGACCCGCCGGCCCGGCGAGCCGGTGCACGAGGGCTGGTTCGTGCGCGGCGCCGAGCGGCGGCCCGTGCCGCGCGCGGCCGGTGGCCACGTCGACCTCTACCGCGAGGTCGTGCGGTGGGTGGTCGGCGGTGGGCCGCCTCCCGTCGATCCGGCCGACGCGGCACGGACGGCGCGCGTGCTGGACGCCGCGATGGTCTCGGCCGCCGAGCACAGGGTCGTCCGACTGCCCTGAGCTGTGGATGACCGACGACGCACCGGTGCCGACAGGTCTTGGATKGCGCGCATGGACAGCCTGCTCGTGCCGAGCGAYGTGGAGAGCGCCCTCGCTCACGCCGGCTTCCGGGCCGTCGAGGTCACCGGAGAGGGGTGCGTGGCCGCGGCGCTGGACGACGCGGACCGACTGATCGAGCTCCACGTCGTTCCCGGGTTCGTGGACGCGCCTCTCGCGGAGCGCGCGGCGCGCCTGCGCGAGGTACGGCACGAGCACCTCCCGCAGGTGCTGGAGGTGCTCGACCTGTCCCCGGGGCGGCTGGGGCTGGTGGTCGAGCACGTCCCGGGACTCTCGCTCGCGCAGATACGCGCCGCACGCGCGCCGCTGACCGACGGCGAGGCCGCGACGGTCACGATCCCGCTGGCCGGTGCCATCGAGGCGCTGCGGGTCGCCGGGCTCGCGCACGGGTCGGTGAGCGAGTCGACGGTGGTGGTGCGACCCGACGGCCGACCGGTGCTCACGGACCTCCGGGGTGCTCTCGCCGGAGCCGACGACACCGAGGCGGACCTGCGCGGACTGGTGACCACGGTGCTCGCGCAGATGCCCGGCGCGGACGTGGATCTGGTCACCGGCGTCGCAGGCGAGCTGACGATGCGGGACGTGTTCACCGACGTGCTGACCCTCCCGGGTCTCTCCGCCGACCAGGTGGTGGTCGGGTGCTACCGCGCCACCGAGCCGACACCGGTCCGGCTCCCCGACGCCGGGCAGCTCGCGTCGTCGGCACTGTCGGCCGGCGCGCGCGAGGGTGACCATG
>NZ_JBFUHU010000490.1:0-2588 GCF_056402235.1 Cellulomonas sp. P4_B5_2 | reverse complement strand
GGTCCGTGTGGCTGCGGCCGTCGGACTGGTACCACCCGGCGGTCGACGCGCTGGCCACGGCCGTGCTCGCCGCCGGTGACCCCGCGGCCGCCGCGGAGGAGCTGGGCCGCGCCCGCGGCTACGACGGCGTGGGCATCGGCGAGACCGTCGACGACCTCGCCTGCCTGTACCGCACCCTCGGCGCCGCCGACCCACCGACGGCCGTCCTGCGCGCGCTGTGCGAGGGCTGGGCCGACGCCCAGGCCGGAACGATCGCGTTCGGCACCGCGCTCGACCCGGAGTCGGGCCTGCCGAGCCGTCAGTACCTCGCCATCCGGCTCGCGGAGACGTACCGCGACGCGGCGCTGCCCACCCAGCGCTCCCGTGCTGCCGCCGATCTCGGCCATCACCTCGTCCTCATCGACGTCGCCGCGGGGGACGTCGACCCGTTCACCCGCGCCGCGCGGTCGGCCGCGGTCGGTGCCGCGATGACCACCACCTACGGCGAGGGCCACCCGATGGCGACGCTGGGCGGCGGCGTGTTCGCGGTGCTCGCGCGCGCCGACGAGGACCCGCACCCCCCGCTCGAGGCGCTCCACCTCGAGATCGCCCGCCGCTGCGAGCTTCTCGAGCTCAGGGCGTCCACGCGCCAGCCGGTCCGGGTCTGGATCGAACCCTTGCCGGCCACCCACGAGCAGGCTCTGCAGACGCTGGACCGGGTCTCTCGGCCCTGACCCGCACACACCGACGGGTGTCGGGCAGGTAAAGCGCAGGTCAGGGACTTGTCTGCACATCAGTAGGGACAACTCGGGCGAATGCGTCTACCGTCGATCCATGAACTCCGCAGGACTCGCTCCGAGCGGCCCTACGACGCCTTCAGGACGAAGGGCATCGGAAGCCGCTGAGAACCACCCGCACGACCCCGCACCCGACTTCCCGACGCAGCCGGACCGAAGCTCTTCCGGCGCCGTCACGCCCCACCTCCCCGCCGTCGACCCGGCACTGGCCGATTCCGACGAGCCCGGTCCCGTCCTCGCCGCCGGCGCTGCGGCCGACGTCTTCGCGCTCGACGAGCACACCGTCCTGCGCCGCTACCGCTCCGGCCGGGACGCCTCCGCCGAGGTCCGCCTGCTGCAGCACGTGGTCGCGCACGGGTTCCCCGCCCCCGCGATCCTGCAGGCGAGCGGCCCCGACCTCGTGATGGAGCGCCTGCACGGCCCCACCCTGCTCCAGGCCCTGACCGCGGGCGAGGTCTCGCTCTCGGACGCGGCGGGGATCCTCACCGACCTGCACTCGCGGCTGCACGCCATCACCCCGCCGCACGGCTGGGAGCACGGCGAGCCCACCTCGTGGCCGGTGGTCACGTCCGGGCCGGCGATCGTCCACCTGGACCTGCACCCCGCGAACGTGATCCTCACGGAGAGCCACGGGCCCGCGGTCATCGACTGGACCAACGCGCGCACCGGCACGGCCGAGCTGGATGTCTCCCTGACCGCGCTGATCGTCGCCGAGGTGGCCGTCGACGCGGGCGGCGTGTACTCGCAGGCCGCGCGAGCGTTCCTGGCGCCGGTTGACCGGGGCGGCCGTTCGACGTTCTCGGGGGCTCAGCGCGGGCTGAACGTGAGGCAGTCCGCCTCCTCGTGCCCGGCTCCGACGCGGATCGACTCCGCGGAGCACTCGAGCGACGAGTTGTGCACGCACTCGGCGCGCTGGCAGGCGCCGACGTGCGTGATCACCTTGTCGAGCCCGCCCTTGGTGCCCAGCGGGAAGAACGTGGTGCACTGCGCGTCGCCCGTGGCGCCACCGATGTTCACGGCGGCCGCGTGGCAGTGCGAGTGGTCGTTGTACGAACAGCCGGCGACCGAGCACTCGGCGACGGCGGGCATGTCCATCRGGGYGCTCATGTCGACCTCCGTGGGGGTGGGATCTGCGCGTTCCTTCGACGGTAGACCCGTTCCGCGCACCCTGCCTAGCAAGGTAGGACAGCCTTACCCGCAGGTCAGGGACGCGACGAACAACCGGCGGAGGAGGTGAATCGGCTGTGCGTCCTCCGGGATCTCGGCCGTCTCCGGACGGGTCGCTGACGCCTCCCCGGTTGCGACCGGTCACGGACGGCAGTCGAATGCCGTCAGGGGGAACCCATCCCGAGGAGGAGCACCATGGACGTGACCGGCTGGATCATCGTCGCCATCGTCGTCGTGCTGGTGATCGTGGCGGCTGTCATGCTCAGCCGTCAGCGCGGCACCCGTCGCRCCGAGGCCGAGCGGGCCAAGGCCCAGAAGATCCGCGAGCAGGCTGCCCTCGACCAGGTCGAGGTCCAGCGGCGGGAGGCCGAGGCCGCTCGCTTGGACGCGCAGGCCCGCCTCGCTCAGGCGGAGGCCGATGCCCGGGCCGCCGACGCGGCCGCGCTGCAGAACGAGGCACGGGCACGCAGCGCGGAGGCCACCGGCGCGCGCTCCGAGCTCGACGACCGCCTGAGCACGGCAGACCGCATCGACCCCGACGTCCGCACCGAGCAGCCCAGCACCGCGCGCGGCGTCGACCCCGAGGTGCCGGCCGAGCAACCGCGCACCGATCCCCGCGTCTGACCCGGGAACGACCGAACGGCC
>NZ_JBFUHU010000489.1:0-1728 GCF_056402235.1 Cellulomonas sp. P4_B5_2 | reverse complement strand
CCTGGGCTCTGATCTGGATGCCGCGCTCGAGACCGCAGCGCGGCGCGCCCGACGTCGGACCGAAGGTTAATCATCCCATGACCATTCGCTTGGTGGCGCGTGCTGTGGTGCGTGCTCCTGCCCTGCTCCTGCTCCTGCTCTTGCGCGGATACCAGCGGTTCATCTCCCCGATGACGCCGCCGACCTGCAAGTTCTACCCGTCCTGCTCGCAGTACGCCGTGATCGCGGTGCAGCGCCACGGTGCCCTTCGCGGCACTGCGCTCGCCGTCTGGCGCGTCCTGCGCTGCAACCCCTGGAACCTGGGTGGCGTGGACGACGTTCCACCAGCACGACCCGTCCACCGCCATCTCGACGTGGCCTCGTCCACACACTGATCCCCCGAGGAGTTCTCCCCGATGAGCTGGTTCGACGGTCTGCTCAAACCGATCATGGTCGTCGTGGCCTGGATCATGGTCCAGTTCCACGCCCTGCTCACCGCACTCGGACTCGACCCCGAGAGTGGTGCCGCGTGGGGACTCTCGATCGTGGGCCTCGTCATCGTGATCCGGATCCTGCTGATCCCCCTGTTCTTCCGGCAGATCAAGGCATCGCGCGGCATGCAGCTGCTCGCGCCGGAGATGCAGGCGATCCAGAAGAAGTACAAGGGGAAGTCGGACCCCGCCTCCCGTGAGGCGATGAGCCGCGAGACGATGGCGCTCTACCGGGAGCACGGCACCAACCCGTTCGCGTCCTGCCTGCCGATCCTGCTGCAGTCCCCCATCTTCTTCGCGCTGTTCCGCGTGCTCATCGAGCTCCCTCGGATCGCCGCCGGGACGTACCCGCCCATCGGCCCGATGACGCCCGAGCTCGCCGCACAGGCCGAGGCGGCGACGATCTTCGGCGCCCCGCTGTCGGGCACCTTCATGCAGGCCGGCGACAACTGGCACATCCGGGTGGTCACGGTCGTGCTGATCATCGCGATGTCTGCGACCACGTTCCTCACGCAGCGCCAGCTGACCATGAAGAACATGCCGCCTGCCGCGCTGCAGGGGCCCATGGCGCAGCAGCAGAAGGTGCTGCTCTACGTGCTGCCGCTGATCTTCGCGTTCTCCGGCGTCAACTTCCCCATCGGTGTCCTCATCTACTGGACCACCACCAACCTGTGGTCGATGGGTCAGCAGTTCTACACGATCCGTCGCATGCCGGCCCCGGGCTCCCAGGCCGAGATCGCCATGAAGGAGCGCAAGGCTCGCAAGGCCAAGTCGCACGGACTCATCGAGGAGCCCGAGTCGACCGTCATCATCGAGGAGAAGCCGCGCGGGCAGCGCGAGCAGCCCAAGCGCAAGGACCGCAACAAGCCGCGCGTCATCGAGGACCGCACGGTCAAGCCCGTCACACCGAAGGACGACGAGTCCGACGGACCCAGCACGCCGGCGCCCGGCGCCCCCACCAAGCCAAAGAAGTAGCGCACCCGCGCGACGTTGATCGGAGAGAGACTCCATGACTTCGACCCAGCCTGAAGCCCCCGTCGAGCCGACCAGCACGAAGCGACTCGAGGAAGAGGGGGAGATCGCCGCCGACTACCTCGAGGAGCTGCTGGACATCGCCGACCTCGACGGCGACATCGACATCGACATCGACCACGGCCGCGCCGCCGTCGAGATCGTGTCCGAGGACCCTGCCGACCGTTCGCTCAGCTGTCTCGCCGGCCCTGACGGTGAGGTCCTGGACGCGCTGCAGGAGCTGACC
>NZ_JBFUHU010000488.1:0-3419 GCF_056402235.1 Cellulomonas sp. P4_B5_2 | reverse complement strand
CTCCTCGTGTGTGTCGGTGGCCCGTGTGTGGCGGACGGCACGTGCCAGGAGCGGGGGGCGGTTTCGTCCCCTGGGCCTGATGGCGTAAGATCGTCCGTTGGGTGTGCGCCCGGTTCTCGTGGCGCGCTGTCCACATCTAGTTCCCACCACGTCGTCGCCGCCCGTCCGGGCGGGGCCGGTCGTCGTGGGTTGATCCATCAGGACCGACAGTTAGCGGAGGATATGGCGAAGAAGGACGGTGTCATCGAGATCGAGGGCAGCGTCGTGGAGGCTCTGCCGAACGCGATGTTCCGCGTGGAGCTCACCAACGGCCACAAGGTGCTCGCCCACATCTCGGGCAAGATGCGACAGCACTACATCCGGATCCTCCCCGAGGACCGGGTGGTGGTGGAGCTGAGCCCGTACGACCTGTCCCGTGGCCGGATCGTCTACCGCTACAAGTAACAGCCACTCGAACACGCCGTCAGCCCTGTCACGGGCGCAACGGCGGCGGAGGAACACGCGATGAAGGTCAAGCCCAGCGTCAAGAAGATCTGCGACAAGTGCAAGGTGATCCGCCGGCACGGTCGCGTCCAGGTGATCTGCGAGAACCTGCGCCACAAGCAGCGCCAGGGCTGATGCCCTGACGCCGGTCCGTCGGACCAGCAGCTCGACCAGCACCACCGGTCCTCCACGGAGGACCAGCAAGCGCACAGCCACTCCGGCGATCACTCGCCGGTGCACCCTCGGTCGGAGGCCGGGGCCCGCAGCACGCGGGAGGGCAGTGCGGCAGACCTCCGATGCAGTGCAGGAGCCACCAGACACATGGCACGTCTTATCGGCGTCGACCTCCCCCGCGAGAAGCGGCTCGAGATCGCGCTCACCTACATCTACGGGGTCGGCCGTACCCGCGCCCAGGCAACTCTGGCCGCGACCGGCATCAGCCCGGACCTGCGCGTGAAGGACCTCGGCGACGCCGAGCTCGTCGCGCTGCGTGACTACCTCGAGACGAGCTACAAGCTCGAGGGTGACCTTCGCCGTGAGGTCGCTGCGGACATCCGCCGCAAGGTCGAGATCGGCTGCTACGAGGGCCTGCGTCACCGCCGTGGCCTTCCGGTGCGCGGACAGCGCACCAAGACCAACGCGCGTACCCGCAAGGGCCCGAAGCGCACCGTCGCCGGCAAGAAGAAGGCCGGGCGCAAGTAGCCCTCCCGGCTGGCTGCATCCCCGCGATGCGCCGCCCGGTCATCCCCAGCTGATCTCGAGAGAAGAAGAGCATGCCTCCCAAGACCCGTTCCGCCGTGCGCAAGCCGCGCCGCAAGGAGAAGAAGAACGTCTCCCACGGCCAGGCGCACATCAAGAGCACGTTCAACAACACGATCATCTCCATCACCGACCCGACCGGCGCCGTCATCGCGTCGGCCTCGTCGGGCCAGGTGGGCTTCAAGGGCTCGCGCAAGTCGACCCCCTTCGCGGCGCAGCTCGCCGCCGAGGCGGCCGCTCGTCGCGCCCAGGAGCACGGCATGAAGAAGGTCGACGTCTTCGTCAAGGGCCCCGGCTCCGGCCGTGAGACCGCGATCCGCTCGCTCCAGGCGACCGGCCTCGAGGTCGGCTCGATCCAGGACGTGACGCCCCAGGCGCACAACGGCTGCCGCCCGCCGAAGCGCCGTCGCGTCTGACCGTCGGCTCGATCGGGTCGGGGGGGCCCCCCCGACCCGGACATCCTTACGTCGACCAGGTGGACCGAGACCAGGCCGGCCCGTAGTACTGCGCAGCGTCATATGGCGGACGCCCGCTGAGAGGAAAACACACCGTGCTGATTGCACAGCGCCCCACCCTGACCGAAGAGGTCATCTCGGAGAACCGGTCGCGGTTCTCCATCGAGCCCCTGGAGCCGGGTTTCGGCTACACGCTCGGCAACTCGCTCCGCCGGACGCTGCTGTCCTCCATCCCCGGTGCCGCCGTCACGTCCATCCGGATCGACGGCGTGCTGCACGAGTTCTCCACCGTGCCGGGCGTCAAGGAGGACGTCACCGAGATCATCCTCAACATCAAGCAGCTGGTCGTCTCCTCGGAGAACGACGAGCCCGTGGTGATGTACCTGCGCAAGCAGGGTGCCGGTGAGGTCAGCGCCGCTGACATCGTCCCGCCGGCCGGCGTCGAGGTGCACAACCCCGACCTGCACCTGGCCACGCTGAACGACAAGGGCAAGCTCGAGATCGAGCTGACCGTCGAGCGCGGTCGTGGCTACGTGTCGGCGAACCAGAACAAGTCGTTCGACGCCGAGATCGGCCGCATCCCGGTCGACTCGATCTACTCGCCGGTCCTCAAGGTGACCTACAAGGTCGAGGCGACGCGTGTCGAGCAGCGCACGGACTTCGACAAGCTGGTCGTCGACGTCGAGACCAAGTCGGCGATCGGGCCGCGCGACGCGCTGGCCTCCGCCGGCAAGACGCTGGTCGAGCTGTTCGGTCTGGCCCGTGAGCTCAACATCGAGGCCGAGGGCATCGAGATCGGCCCGTCGCCGACCGACGCTGCGCTCGCCGCGGACCTCGCTCTGCCGATCGAGGACCTGCAGCTCACGATCCGCTCCTACAACTGCCTCAAGCGCGAGGGCATCCACTCCGTGGGTGAGCTCGTCGCCCGGTCCGAGGCCGACCTCCTGGACATCCGCAACTTCGGTGCGAAGTCCATCACGGAGGTCAAGGAGAAGCTGGCCGAGCTCGGTCTGACGCTCAAGGACAGCCCGCTCGACTTCGACCCGTCCGCCACCGCCTACTACGGCGACGACGAGGGCGACTTCGTCGAGGACGAGCAGTACTGACGCCGGGGAGCTAGACGTGCCGGCGTGAGCCGGCTCGCCTGCAGCCCATCACTGGAACTCAAGGAGTAAAGACCATGCCTACGCCCACCAAGGGTCCCCGGCTCGGTGGCGGACCGGCGCACGAGCGGCTGATCCTCGCGAACCTCGCGACGTCGCTGTTCGAGCACAAGCGCATCACGACGACCGAGACGAAGGCCAAGCGCCTCCGCCCGCTCGCCGAGCGCCTGATCACGTTCGCCAAGCGTGGTGACCTGCACGCCCGCCGCCGCGTGATGACCGTCGTCAAGGACAAGTCCGTCGTGCACGTGCTCTTCACCGAGATCGCCCCGGCCGTGGCCGAGCGTCAGGGTGGCTACACGCGCATCACCAAGATCGGCCCCCGCAAGGGCGACAACGCCCCGATGGCCGTCATCGAGCTCGTGCTCGAGCCGCTCTCCCCGAAGCAGGCCGTCGTGAAGGAGGCCACCAAGGCCGCCTCGAAGGCTGCGCCGAAGGCGRAGAAGGCCGACAAGGTCGAGGACAAGGTCGTCGAGGACGCGCCCGTCGAGGACGCGCCCGTCGAGGACGCTCCCGTGGAGGACGCGCCCGTCGAGGACGCTGCCGCCGAGACCAAGAG
>NZ_JBFUHU010000487.1:0-1758 GCF_056402235.1 Cellulomonas sp. P4_B5_2 | reverse complement strand
CGGTTTCGACCGGGACACCCTGACGCAGGCGGGGATCGAGGACGCGTTCGCGTTCGCCGCGGTGTCCGACGGGGACAACTCGAACATCCTCGCCGCGCGCGTGGTGCGGGAGACCTTCGGCGTCGAGAACGTCGTCGCCCGCATCTACGACCCGCACCGCGCGGAGATCTACCAGCGGCTCGGCATCCCCACGGTCGCCACCGTGCGCTGGACCGCCCACCAGGTGCTCCGACGGCTGCTGCCCATGGGCGCCACGGACGAGTACCGCGACTCCTCCGGCCAGATCCAGCTCTCGCAGGTGGACGTCCACGAGGGGTGGGTGGGCAAGCCTCTGCGCGTCCTGGAGGAGGCCACCGGGGCCCGGATCGCGTACGTCACCCGCTACGGCGACGGCCTGCTGCCGACGCCGACCACCGTCCTGCAGGAGAACGACACCGTGCACGTGCTCATGCGGGCGGACACCTCCGCCCTCGTCGAACGCATCCTCACCAGCGCCCCGGCGGTGACCGCGTGAGGGTCGTCATCGCCGGCGCCGGCTCCGTCGGGCGCTCCATCGCACGCGAGCTCCTCGGGCACGGCCACGAGGTCACGCTCATCGACCGTCAGCCGTCCGCCATGCGCGTCTCGCAGGTCGCGGACGCCGACTGGCTGCTCGCCGACGCCWGCGAGCTGCCCACCCTGCGCCAGGTCAAGGCCGACGAGTGCGACGTGGTCGTGGCCGCGACCGGCGACGACAAGGCGAACCTCGTCATCTCGCTGCTGGCCAAGACCGAGTTCGGCGTCCCCCGCACGGTCGCCCGGGTGAACAACCCGAAGAACGAGTGGATGTTCGACGAGGCCTGGGGCGTCGACGTGGCCGTGTCCACGCCGCGGATCATGACCGCGATGGTCGAGGAGGCCGTCACGGTCGGTGACCTGGTGCGCATCTTCACGTTCCACCAGTCGCGCGCGGACATCCTCGAGCTCACGCTCCCGGACGACTCCCCGCTGGCCGGCGTGCGCGTGGGTCAGATCCAGTGGCCGGCCGACACCGTGCTCGCGTGCATCGTGCGGGACGCGCGACCGATCGCCCCGAGCCCCGACGACACGCTCGAGGGCCGGGACGAGCTGCTCTTCGTCACCGCTCGGGAAGCGGACGAGGCTGAGCTGGAAGCGCTGCTGACCCACGGACCAGCGACCAGCTGAGCCAGAGGGTCAGCGCGGTCAGCGGCAGGCCCATGGCCAGCTTGGCCGTGCCCAGCCACGCGACCTGGTCCGCCAGGTACAGCGGCACCTGGACCGCGAGCCGGACGGCGAACATGGCGACCCACGGCCACGTGGCGAGCGCGTAGCGGCGCCGCAGCATCGGATCGGCGCGCCACGCCACCGCGGCGCCCCAGGAGCCGTTGCTCGACAGCGGCCCCTCGGCCCGGAAGAGGCCCATGACAAGTCCGACCAACGGCCAGCCGGCGAGGATCGAGACCAGCGTCGCGAGCAGGTAGGCGACGTTGACCCAGAGCCCGTAGGCGAAGTAGTCGGAGGCGTCGCCGGAGCGCCACGCCCAGATCACGCCGATGCCGACGCCGACGAGTCCCGAGAACGCCTGCGTGACGGGCGTGCGCTGCACGAGCCGCACCACCACCGCGACCACGGCCGCGCCCGCCGCCGCCACCAGGGCGGGGGTGAGCTGCTGGCCCGACGCGAGGTACACGACCACGAACAGCAGGCCGGGGGCCACGGACTCGACGACCCCGCGCACTCCCCCGACCGCGTCGGCGG
>NZ_JBFUHU010000486.1:0-1774 GCF_056402235.1 Cellulomonas sp. P4_B5_2 | reverse complement strand
GAGGTAGGCCGCCTGCGCGGTGTCGAACAGGATCGGCTTGCCGTTCTCCAGGGTGACCGGCGCGAAGTCGGCGTCGGAGAAGGAGCTGTCGACGAGCGCGAAGTTCACGTCCGGGTTCGCCTCGGCGGCGGTCTGGATCGGGTCCTCGAGCAGGAAGCCGACGCCGATGATCAGGTCGCAGTTCTCGGCGACGAGGCTGTCGATGTTCGGCGTGTAGTCGGTGTCCGCGGCGGACTCGACGCTGGCCACCTCGATCCCGAGCTCGTCCTTGGCCTGCGTGAGGCCCTCGAAACCGGCCTGGTTGAACGACTTGTCGTCGAAGCCACCCGCGTCCGAGACCATGCACGCCTTGAAGTCGACGCTCGCCGCGGACGACTCGCCGCTGCCGGCCGTCTCGTCCGTGTCCTCCGGAGCACTGCCACACGCCGCAAGCGCGAGGGCGACCGCCCCGCCGAGCACGGCCACTCGAATGATCTTCTTCACGCGACTCTCCTGAATCTCGTCAGCAGCCGGTCCGGCTGGGCCGACCGTGCGGTTGGCACGACGGTGTACCACCACAAGGTCTGGGGCTGCCCGGCATTGATTCTCGGACCATAACGAGCAAGAGGTGTCGGGCAGGTTACCGGCGGGTATCCGCGCAGGTTCCGTTACCGACTTGGTATGTCCGCCCAGGTGACGGACGGGGTGTCTCAGCCTGCGAGAAGGGCGGTCCGCGCCAGGAGCAGGGCGCCGACCTCGACCGCGCGCTCGTCCACGCGGAGGTCGCCCTGGTGGATGTCGTAGGTGTGGCCGCCCGGCGTGCGCGTGCCCAGCCGCGCCATCGCCCCCGGCACCTTGGTCAGGTACCAGGCGAAGTCCTCGCCGCCCAGCGACTGCTCCGTCAGCAGGACCGACCCGCGGCCGAGCACGTCGTGGGCCGCGGCCTCGAGGATCCCGGTCGCGTGCGCGGAGTTCTCCACCGGCGGGACACCGCGGTGGTGCCGCACCTCGACCTCCACTCCCAGGGGAGCCAGGACCTGCTCGACCGCCGAGTGGAACACCTCCGACGCCTTCTCCCACGCGCGGACGTCCAGGCACCGCAGCGTTCCCTTGACCGTGCCGGTCGACGGGATCGCGTTGTGGGCCGACCCCGCCTGCACGGCGCCCCACGTCAGGTTGACGCCGGAGCGCGGGTCCAGGCGGCGGCCCAGGATCGCGGGCACCTGCGTGATGACCTGACCGAGCGCGAACACGACGTCGCCGGTCAGGTGGGGCCGGGACGTGTGCCCGCCCGGCCCGGTGACCGTCACGGTGACCTCGTCGCTGGCGGACGTGATCGGGCCGATGCGGGTGCCGACCTGGCCGACGTCGACCTTGGGGTCGCAGTGGAACGAGTAGATCTCCCCGACGCCGTCGAGCCCGCCGGCGGCCACCACGTCGAGCGCGCCSCCSGGCWKCACCTCCTCGGCGGGCTGGAACACCAGCCGCACGCCGGTCCGCAGCTCGTCGGCCAGCTGGGCGAGCACGAGCCCCGCACCGAGCACCGCTGCGGTGTGCACGTCGTGCCCGCACGCGTGCGCGACGCCCCGGACGGTCGAGGCCCACGGCAGACCGCTGGTGTCCTGCACGGGCAGGCCGTCGAGGTCGGCGCGCAGGGCGATCCGCTTGCGCCCGCTGGTGGCCGGGCCGGGCCCGATGTCGCAGACCAGCCCGCTGCCCGGCAGGAGGTGCGGCTCGAGGCCCGCGGCGCGCAGCCGCTCGGCCACCAGCTTGGTGGTCCGCACCTCCGTGCGCC
>NZ_JBFUHU010000485.1:0-1792 GCF_056402235.1 Cellulomonas sp. P4_B5_2 | reverse complement strand
CCCGAGAGGCGCTCGGCCGTCTCCCGTGCGCGGCGCTCGGCGGACGCCTGCTCGCGGCGCGCCTGGGCCAGCTCGGAGGCTGCCTGGTCCTCGGCGAGGGCGCGCAGGCGCAGCAGCCCGGCCAGCGGGAACGCGCGGGTCACGACAGGTCCCCGAGGGCGTGCACGAGCGCAGCCAGGTGCGCCCACGACTGCTCGGCCGGGGCGGACTCGTCCATGCCCTGGCACAGGAACGCGTCGATGGACCGCCCGTGCGTGACGGCCGCGTCGACGAGCGGGTTGGAGCCCGCCACGTAGGCGCCGACATCGAGGAGGTCCTGCGCCTGGCGGCGCGCGGCCATCACGGCGCGCAGCCGGCGGGCGAGCAGCTGGCGCTCGGTCGAGGAGACCCGCGACGCGACGCGACTGATCGACGCGAGCGCGTCGACGCTCGGGAAGTGGCCGGCGACGGCCAGGCGGCGGTCGAGGACCACGTGCCCGTCGAGGATCGAGCGGGCGGCGTCGGCGATCGGCTCGTTGTGGTCGTCCCCGTCGACGAGGACCGTGTACAGCCCGGTGACCGAGCCGGTCGCTCCGGTGCCGGCACGCTCGAGCAGCTGGGCGAGCAGGGCGAACGTGCTCGGCGGGTACCCGCGGGTGGCGGGCGGCTCGCCGACCGACAGCCCGATCTCGCGCTGCGCCATGGCGACGCGGGTGAGCGAGTCCATCATCAGCACGGCGTGCGCCCCGCCGTCGCGCAGGTGCTCCGCGATCCGGGTGGCGACGAACGCGGACCGGAGCCGCACCAGCGGCGGCTCGTCGGAGGTCGCGACGACGACGACGCTGCGCGCCAGCCCCTCCGGGCCGAGGTCGTCCTCGAGGAACTCACGCACCTCACGGCCGCGCTCCCCCACCAGCGCGATCACCGACACCTCGGCGTCCGTGCCGCGCGCGATCATCGACAGCAGGCTGGACTTGCCGACGCCCGACCCGGCGAACAGACCGAGCCGCTGGCCGCGACCCACGGTGACCAGCGTGTCGAGCACGCGGACGCCGAGGTCCAGCGGGGTGTCGACGCGGGCGCGGTCCAGCGGGTGCGGCGCGCTGCCGTCCACCGGGACCCACGCGTCGGCGCGCAGCGGACCCTTACCGTCGATCGGCCGTCCGAGCCCGTCCAGCACCCGTCCCAGGAGCCCTGCGCCGACGGGCACCTGCAACGCGGTGCCCAGCGGGCGGACCGGCATGCCGGCGCGCATGCCCCGGGTGGCACCCAAGGGCATGCACCGCACGATGCCGCCGGTGGTGGCCACGACCTCGGCCAGCACGGGGTCGTCGTCGCCCAGCCGGACCAGCTCCCCCACCGCAGCGCCTGTGCCGGCCACCTCGATCGACAGGCCCACGACCCCGCGCACCGTCCCGACGACCTCCGGCGCGACCGCGTCGAGCGCGTCGTCCCAGCGGCTGCGCAGCGCGGTCGTCATGCGACGTCCTGCGAGAGAGCGGCGGCCGCGCGGCCCAGCGCCGCGCCGATGCGCGCGTCGAGGTACCCGTCGGCGTGCTTGGCCACGGCGTCGCCGGGTGCGAGTGCTGCGTCGGCCACGAGCTCCACGCCCGGGGGCACCTCGTCGGCACCGGCGGCGCGCAGGGCGTCGAGGTCGCGCGGGTGCAGGTGGACGCTCACCGGCTCGGGTGTGATCGGGCGCCCCAGGACCCGGGTCAGCGCCGCGGTCGCGGAGCGCTCTGCGTCGTCCAGCTCGACGCCCAGCACGGCCCGGGCCAGCTCCAGGGCACCCGCGTGCAGGAGCGCCTCAGCC
>NZ_JBFUHU010000484.1:0-1810 GCF_056402235.1 Cellulomonas sp. P4_B5_2 | reverse complement strand
GGTCATCGTGTGCGCCGCGGAGTCGTCGTCGTTGCGCTTGTCGGGCGCGTCGAACCGGTACGAGTAGAGCGAGGGGTCGCCGTCGATCTGGCCGTCGATCGCCTTGGCATAGGGGTCCAGCAGCAGCTTGTTCGGGTTGCAGCGAGCCCCGTGCGCCGGGTCGTACGGACCGTGCACGCGGTAGCCGTAGCGCTGCCCCGGTGCGATGGCCGGCAGGAACCCGTGCCACACGAACGCATCGACCTCGGTCAGGTTCACCCGGGTCTCCGTGCCGTCCTCCGCGATCAGGCAGAGCTCGACTTGTTCGGCCACCTCCGAGAACAGGGCGAAGTTCGTCCCGGTCCCGTCGTAGGTGGCGCCCAGGGGGTAGGGGCGTCCCGGCCACATCAGCATGGGCCCAGGGTGCCAGTCGGGAGTCCATCTGGCGCGGGGGGCGAGGACGATCGGGCGTGGAGTTCACCACATCCTCAGGCGTTGCGCTTCGTCCCGCGACCTGGTGCGCTGGCCGTCCGGGGGTCCGACGAGAGCGGAGACAGCGGTGAGCGGTCAGGTCGTGGTCGTGGGAGGCGGGCTGGCGGGCGCCAAGACGGTCGAAGGGCTGCGGGAGCGCGGGTACGACGGGCGGGTGGTCCTGTTCGGTGCGGAGACCGAGCGCCCGTACGAGCGCCCGCCGCTGTCGAAGGGGTACCTGCAGGGCGGCGAGGAGCGCGACAGCGCGTTCACGCACCCGGCCGGCTGGTACGCGGACCATGACGTCGACCTGCGGCTGGGCGCGACCGTCACCGCGATCGACCTCGCCGCCCACGACGTCCTCGACGGCTCGCGCACACGGACGGGCTGGGACCACCTCGTGCTCGCGACCGGCTCGGAGCCCCGGCGCCTCGACGTGCCCGGCGCGGGCCTCACCGGGGTGGTCCACCTGCGCACGATCGACGACAGCGACCGGTTGCGCGCCCTGCTGAGCGCGGCGCCCCGCGTGGTGGTGATCGGTGGCGGGTGGATCGGGCTCGAGGTCGCCGCCGCGGCGCGCGCCGCCGGGTGCACGGTGAGCGTGCTCGTCCGCGACCCCCAACCTCTGCTCCGCGTGCTCGGCCCCGAGCTGGCGGCCATGTTCGCGGACCTCCACCGGGCGAACGGCGTCGACCTGCGGACCCGGACGGAGGTCTCCGAGATCGTCGCGGCCGGCGACGGGACCCACGTGGGCGCGGTCGAGCTGGCGGACGGCACCCTGGTCGACGCCGACCTGGTCGTCGTCGGCATCGGCGCCGGCCCGCGGGTCGACCTGGCCAGGTCCGTGGGCCTGCACGTGGAGGACGGCGTAGTCGTCGACGCCCACCTGCGCTCGTCGCACCCGCACGTGCTGGCGGTCGGGGACATCGCTCGCGCGCAGCACCCGTTCCTGGGCACGCACGTGCGGGTGGAGCACTGGGCGAACGCCCTGAACCAGCCGTCCACGGCCGCGGCGACGATCGTGGGTGCGGACGAGCCCTACGACCGGCTGCCGTACTTCTTCTCCGACCAGTTCGACCTCGGCATGGAGTACGTGGGGTACGTGGGCTCGCACGGCTACGACGAGGTGGTCGTGCGCGGCGACCTGCAGAACCGGGAGCTGGTGGCGTTCTGGCGGCGCGACGGCCGGGTGCTCGCCGGGATGAACGTGAACGTGTGGGACGTGGTCGACGACGTGCAGGCGCTGATCCGGTCCCGTGCGGTGATCGACCACGACCGCCTGGCGGACCCGGACGTCCCGCTCGCGGACCTCCTCTAGCTGGTCAGCGTCCGGTCGACGGCGCGGCGGACCACCTCGTCG
>NZ_JBFUHU010000483.1:0-1815 GCF_056402235.1 Cellulomonas sp. P4_B5_2 | reverse complement strand
GCCTTGGGGGCAGGCTCCTCGGCCACCGGGGCGCTCTCTGGAGCGGTCTCCGGGGCGGTCTCCGGCTCGGCGACGGGCTCGGGCGTCTCGACGACGGGAGCCGGGGCGTCCTCGACGGGCGTCGCGACGACGGTGCGCGTGACCCGGCGGGACTTCTTCGCGGGGGCCGCGGCGGCAACCGGCTCAGCGGGGGGTGCCGGCTCCTCGGCAGGTGCTGCCGGGGCAGGCTGCTCGGCGACGGCCGGGACCGTGACGACTGCGTCGGCCGGGACGTCGGTGCTCGGGGCGGCGGTCACGCGGGTGGCGCGGCGTCGGCGCGGGGCCGCGGGCGGTGCCTCACCCCCGGCGGTCGTCGTCGCGTCTGCGGTGGGGGTGTTCTCGTCGGTCACGCGAAGTGCTCCTGGATACCGAGCAACGCCACCCACACTCGCGGCGGCACTCGGTCGGTCGGTCGTCGCACGCGTGCTGCGCGGCGACGGAAAGTCGGCGGTCGTGGCTGCTGCACCCGGTCGGCGCCATCGCCTGCGACGCCGGAGCCGTCGGTCCCGATCGGGGACCAGCGGGCGGCAGAGCGGCGGCTGGCACGCACGACATGCTGGTGCTGCGAGCTCAAGGGTCCCGGGGCGGTGTGGTCGTCCAAGGAGCCGTGGTCAGTATCGCACAGGGCATCTCGCACGGCGTCCCGATGGTGCCCGGCGCGCCCTCCGGTCTTTCTGACGGCCTGCCGTCTTCCGGGACCTTGGTCCCAGGGGCAGACTGGTCGTGGTCCTAGCGTTTCCCCAGGTCCGCACGTCAGGCCCGGTCACACCCCGGGCCCGGTGGGCACCCTCGGACCCGACCCGCCGTACCGCCTCGCACCCCCGGAGGGGCCCGTGGACACGCTCGACGTCGCTCGATGGCAGTTCGGCATCACGACCGTCTACCACTTCATCTTCGTCCCGCTCACCATCGGCCTCGCGCCGCTGGTCGCGATCATGCAGACCGCGTGGGTGCGGACCGGCAACGAGCGCTGGCTGCGGCTGACCAAGTTCTTCGGCAAGCTCCTGCTCATCAACTTCGCGATCGGTGTGGCCACCGGCATCGTGCAGGAGTTCCAGTTCGGGATGGCGTGGAGCGAGTACTCCCGGTTCGTCGGCGACGTCTTCGGCGCTCCGCTGGCCATGGAGGCGCTCGCCGCGTTCTTCGTCGAGTCGACGTTCCTCGGCCTGTGGATCTTCGGCTGGGACAAGCTGCCCAAGAAGATCCACCTTGCGTGCATCTGGGCCGTGGCGATCGCCACCAACCTCTCCGCCTTCTTCATCCTCGCGGCCAACTCCTGGATGCAGCACCCCGTCGGCTCGATCTACAACGAGACCACGGGCCGCGCCGAGATGGTCGACATCGGCGCCGTCCTGTCCAACCCCACGGTGCTCGCCGCGTTCCCGCACACCATCGCCGCGGCGTTCCTCACCGCCGGCACGTTCGTCGCCGGGATCGCCGCGTGGTGGATGGTCCGGCTGGTTCGCGCGGGACAGGCCGACAAGGCCCGCGACGTCTACCGGCCCGCGGTCGTCCTCGGAGTGATCGTCATGCTCGTGTCGGGCGTCGGCGTGGCGCTGTCGGGCGACTGGCAGGCCAAGCTCATGTTCGACCAGCAGCCCATGAAGATGTCGTCGGCGGAGGCGCTGTGCCAGACGACCGAGGGCGGCGCACCGTTCTCCATCCTGGCCATCGGCGACCTGAGCAACTCCTGCGAGGGCGTCAACCACGTCATCGAGATCCCCGGCCTCACRTCGTTCATGGCCACCGGCGACTTCAACGCTCCCCTGCCGGGCG
>NZ_JBFUHU010000482.1:0-1823 GCF_056402235.1 Cellulomonas sp. P4_B5_2 | reverse complement strand
GCCCAGGTCAGCGTGATCGTCGCCAACAACCCCGAGATCCAGAAGCGCCTCGAGAACCTGGGCAAGAAGTTCGCCGACGTCCAGCGGGCCCGCACTCCGGAGGCCAAGATCGCACGGGCGATGGACTCGGTCCGGGAGCAGGCTTCGATAGTCCTCGGTTCTGAGACTCAGGATGCCGAGTCCATCGCCTCGGTCCAGGCGGCGGGCTGGAAGCAGCGGGCGGACCAGGTCGACCGCGCCCTGCGGATCCTCCAGCACCAGCCTCGCAAGATGCAGAAGTCGCAGCTTCCCCGCATCGAGGCGATGGCGGACTCGCTCGTCGCGGAGGTTCTGACGTCGCTCATCGACGATGCGGTCGACGACTCGAAGGATCAGATCGGCGGGAGCTGAGCCGCGCGAGCGGAGACCGTGACGGTGAACTTCGGGTCGCGGCTGACCTGCCGGGTCGGCCCGACGACACGCTCCAGCGTCGGCCGGTAGCGCAGGTGCGAGTTCCACACCGCCCACAGCTCACCGCCGTCCTTGAGCACGCGCGCGGCTTCGGCGAAGAGCGTCCGGGCCACCCCGTCGTGGACCGCCGCACCGACGTGGAACGGCGGATTGAGCACGACAAGGTCGACACTCGCGTCCGGGACTGTCTCCGCACCGTCCGCGCGCACGACGACGACTCGACCCTCCAGACCGTTCGCGGCGACCGTTGCGCGGGCGGAGGCCACCGCGGCGGCGGACTCGTCGGTCGCGGTGACGGTCAGCCCCTCGTTCGCCCGTGCCAGCAGGACGGCCAGAACGCCCGTGCCGCAGCCGAGGTCGACGGCCTGGGCGATGTCCAGCGGCATCGCGTCGAGGTGCTGCAGCAACGCGCGCGTGCCGATGTCGATCCCCGTCCCGGCGAACGCGCCGCCGTGCGCGCACACGGTGATGCCGAGGTCGGGGTGCTCCTGGCGCTTCGGCCAACGCCGGCCGGCCGGGCGCGGTTCTGACGCCACCAGAACGCGCGACTTCTGTCGTGCCAGGTGCGCCTGCACGCTGGTGAAGTGGCGCCCGAGGACGTCGTTCATCGCGGTCGTCATGTGCTTGACCCGCCCGCCGGCGATGACCACGACCTCGGGGTCCGCGTGAGCGGCGATCAGGCCCGCGATCTCGTCGAGCGCATCGAGCGACCGCGGGAGCTGGAGCAGGACCACTCTCGCTTTGTCGAGGAGCTCGGGAGTCAGACCCAGCTGAGTGAACCCGCTCAGGCCGAGCCGCTCGGCGTTCGCGTGCAGTGCCCGCTCGCCGAGGAGGCGGTCCTGGTGGGTGCGGACCCCGGAGAGCCCGTGCCGCGCAATCGCACCGAGCGTCAACGCGCCGTGGTGGTCGCCGATCACGACGACGTCGCCCGCCGTCCTCTCCAGCGCCGGCGCGGCCTCGTCGAGGATCAGCCGGTCGCTCGCGTCGACCGCGTACAGGTTCGGCGCCTCGAGGTCGGGGTAGCGGCGGAGGTCGGCGAGCACGTCGGTCTCGTCATGTCCCGCAGCCGCATCCACGCCACCGAGGCTAACGGGCCTCCCCGGGACTTCCGCCCCTACCGGCGAGGCCTGGGCCGACGAAACCTGGTCGACATGGGTGCAACGGTCAAGACCGTTCAGGGCGTCCTGCGTGGCAGCGTCGCCGATGGCGTGTACGCGTTCCTGGGAGTCCCGTACGCCGCACCGCCCTTCGGTGCGAACCGGCTCCGACCCCCGCAGAGCGTCGAGCCCTGGAGCGGCGTGCGCGACGCCACGGCACCCGGCCCGGAGCCCCCGCAGGTCGCTCCGCCGGCCACCGGCGGAGCGAATGAGGAC
>NZ_JBFUHU010000481.1:0-1827 GCF_056402235.1 Cellulomonas sp. P4_B5_2 | reverse complement strand
CTCGTCGACAAGCCCCGGATCGAGCTGGTCCGGCACCGGGCGCAGGTGGCGCTGCAGGCCTATCGGCGGCGTCGGCCCAGCACCCGTCCGCTGTTCGGCCGTCGGCAGTACGCGTACTCGTACACGAGGCCCGGCTGGAACCCGCTCGGCGTGCAGATCTTCCAGGACCGCATCCAGCGCCGGCCGATCCCGCTGTCCGTGGAGCTCGGCGACGCACCCGCTCCCCAGCACGTGGTCGAGACGTTCTCGGTGCAGACGCAAGGCGACGACAACCCGTACACGTGGGACGTCGACCTGACCATGGTCACGCTGGCCAACTTCAACTACCGCACGCTCAGCCTGGTCCGCGACTACGACTCGTTGCTGGCCGAGCCGATGCCGAACGAGGCGTTCGACGAGCTGTTCTCGACCGCCCCGCGCGACGTCGCCGAGCACGGCGCGACCATCCCGGTGGCCGACCGGTACCTGGTCGTCCCCGCCGACGCCTCCCAGCTGGGTGCCGTGGCGCTGGCTCGCTCCGGCGACAACTTCGTCATCCAGGGACCGCCCGGCACCGGCAAGTCGCAGACGATCACCAACCTCGTCGCCGACTTCGTCGCGCACGGCAAGCGCGTGCTGTTCGTCTGCCAGAAGCGCGCGGCCCTCGACGTGGTGCACGCGCGGCTGCGGGCGCAGGGCCTCGGCGAGATCTGCACGCTGGTGCACGACAGCCAGGAGGACAAGAAGGAGTTCGTGCACGGCTTGCGCGACACCTACGAGCGCTGGCTGGCCGACGACGAGCCGCTGGACGCCGTCGAGGCCCGGCGGACCGCGCTGATCGACGCGACGACCGCCGCGCTGGCCGAGGTCGGCGCGTACGAGCAGGCGCTCGGCGGGGTGCAGGACGTGCTGGAGCGGCTGATCGCGCTGCGCGGGTTCCGCTGGGGCGACGACCTCACGCCCGCCGAGCAGGCGCTCCTCCCCGAGCCCGCCGACTGGATTCCGGCTCGTCCGCTGGTCGACGCCCTCGTCGCCGCGCTGGCTCGGGCCGGCGCCGCCCCGGTGCTCGCGCGGACCCCCGCCCGCTTGATCGACCCGTCGGTGCTGGACCAGCCGCGCGCCGACGCCGTGGTCGCGCAGCGCGCGCAGGAGGCGGCCGCGGCGGTCGACGCCGTGCTCGCCGTCCTGGACGACGGCGACGAGCTCACCGTGGACGACGCCGACGCGGTCGGCCAGATGCATGCCGTCCTCGCGCCGCTGGTCCAGCGCGACCTCGGCTCGGCAGTCACCCCGCGTACCCCGGCCGCTCGGCGACTCCAGGAGGCCGCGGTTGCGTGGCGCGAGGTCGAGGCGGCGGCGGACGCGGCCGACCGGGCGGCGTCGGGCTGGCGCGAGCCGCTCTCCGCGCCGGACGCGACAGCGGCCGTGGAGATCGCCCGGCGCCGCGAGACCTCGGTCTGGAAGTTCCTCGACGGCGGCTGGCGCCGCGTGCGCAAGCTGGTGGACGCCGGGTTCGACGCAGGCGACCGGCAGGTCCGGCCGACGGCCACTGCTGCCCTGGAGCTCCTGGTCGCACGCTACGAGACGGCAGCCCGGGCCGACGCGCTCTCGCAGGAGCTGGCCCGCGACTGGGGGCACGCCGACCTGGCGGTGCTCTCGGACAGGATCACCGCGATCCGGCGGTACACCGGCGCGCTCGCGGTCTGGCGCACGCGGTTGGCGGACACCGAGCCCGACGACGTCCTGGACCGGCTGCCGGAGCTCGTCGAGACGGTCAGGACGCACCTGGCCGGGCTCGTCGCCGGGGCCGACGACCTGCCGATGAGCGCCCTGCGCGACGAGCTGCGC
>NZ_JBFUHU010000480.1:0-1842 GCF_056402235.1 Cellulomonas sp. P4_B5_2 | reverse complement strand
CTACCTGGCGTTCTGGATCTCGTGGGCCGGCTTCGCGGTGTACGGGAACATCGCGGGCGACGACGCGCGCACCGGCGTCCTGATCACCGCGATGCTCGGGCTCGCCGTCATGGCGGCGTCGGTGCCGGGCATCCACGAGTCCCGGTCCAATGCGTTCGTCATCGCGTACGTCGCGCTGCGCTGGTTCTCCGGTGCGGTCATCGCGCGGGGGAAGGTCCTGCTCGACTGGCCGCTGGCGCAGTACGGGCTCGGAGCGGTGCCGTGGCTGGTCTCCCTGTGGGTGGACGCGCCGCTGAAGTACTGGCTCTGGGTCGTCGGGATCGCCATCGACCTCGTCGTGCTGCTCCTCGCGTCTGCGTCACGCACGATGCAGAACGCGGAGGAACGTCTGGAGCGTGCGCAGGGTGGACGCCGGGGAGGTCCCGGCGGCGGCCGGCCCTTCGTGCTCCAGGGCACCCACGCCGACGAGGAGCACCTCGCGGAGCGGCTCGGCCTGTTCGTCATCATCGTGCTGGGCGAGGGCCTCATCCAGATCATCGACGCCGCCGCCGACTCCGCGACCTGGAACCAGGACCCCGCAGTCGTCGCTCTCGGTGCGTTCGCCCTGCTCGCGGCGGTGTGGACCGCGGGCCTGCTGCACGGGACGGCCGGCATCCCCCAGCTCACGCCGCACACGGTCGCACCCCGGATCGTCATGCTCCTGCACGCCCTGCTCACCGGGGCGCTCGCGGCACTGGCCGCCGCCCTCGGGGTCGCCGTCGAGCACGCCCACGAGCCTCTGCCCGACCAGTATCGGGCCCTGCTGTGCGGAGCGGTGGCCGCCTACTGCGCGATCGGCGTGGTGACCGCCCTGCTGGTGGGCAAGGACCGGCGGTGGATCCTGGCGCGCGGCCTGCCGAGCGTGGCGGTGCCGGTCGCGCTGATCTTCCTGTGGCCGGACCTGTCGGTCGGGCTGCTGGTGTGGATCCTCGTCGCGGTCGTGGTGTGGCTCATCCTGGAGAAGCCGGCGGACGGACGACCGCGGCGGGAGCGCCGGCGGCCCGGCGTCAGCTGATCGACGAATGCCGACGCTCGCGCGTCCGGACCACCAGCACGATCGCGGCCCAGAGCAGCGCGACCGACGCGAAGAACGCGGTCACGGCGATCAGGGTTCCCGGGAACCGCTCCCGGAGCACCCCGCCGCAGTGCTCGGCGACGGTCGTGCCGGGGGCGAGCTCGATCGAGTAGCTGTCCTCGGCGCAGTTCCGGTCGATCGCGTAGGCGCCGATCGCCAGGAACAGACCCCACGGGACCAGGAGGACGAGCAGCCAGCGCAGCTCCTCGCCGAGAGACATCGGCCGCCGACCCCACAGCCGACGCTCGGCCCGGGCACGCCGCCGCAGAGCTCGAGCGCCCAGCACGACCCCCACGGGAAGCAGCACCCAGCAGGTGATCACGAACAGCACCGCCCCACCTCCGCGTCGACGGTAGAGCGACGCGGACCGGGCGGCGCCCGAACGACGTGGCCGTCACCCGGACGGCTCACGGCAGGGTGACAGGCAACCCCCACGCCTCGAAGTGCTCCGGGCCGATGAACGCGGTCAGCTCAGCCACCTGGTCCCCGCGGAACGTGAGCACGTCGATCGACCACGCCCGATGCACGTGCTCGCCCGGCCCTCGCAGGTAGGACGCGACCGCCGGCTGGCCGTTCGCGCTCGTCGGCACGTGCCGCCACGAGCCGCACACGAACGCGACGGTGGTCGCGAAGTCGCCGACGGTGGAACGCCCCCGGTACCAGTGCGGCAGCGGCGGCATGGACCAGGTGGCGTCGTCGGTCACCAGGGAGAGCAGGAGGTCCACGTC
>NZ_JBFUHU010000479.1:0-1873 GCF_056402235.1 Cellulomonas sp. P4_B5_2 | reverse complement strand
CCCCGCGATCACCCCGACGTCACCGCGCACGTCGGCCCAGGCCCCGCCGGCCGCCAGCTGCTGCATCGCATCGAGCGCGTACGTCAGGGGCAGCACGCGCGACAGCCACTCCAGGACGACCGGCATCTCGTCGCGCGGCATGAGGATGCCGCAGGTGATCAGCTGCGGGAAGAGGACCAGCGGCATCAGCTGCACGGCCTGGAACTCGGTCCTCGCCAGCGCCGACGCCCCCAGCCCGAGCGCGCACCCGAGCACCGCGTCCAGCACCGCGACGAGGACCACCAGCCCGATCGGCCCCGCGACGTCCATGCCGCACACCCACACGGCGAACCCCACGATGACCAGCGCCTGCACGGTGGCCAGCACCGCGAACGCCAGGGCGTAGCCGACGACCACGTCGCCGCGCCCGATCGGCAGGGTCATCAGGCGCTCGAGCGTGCCGGAGATGCGCTCCCGCAGCGTGGCGACGCTGGTCACCAGGAACATCACCATCATCGGGAACAGCCCGACCAGCAGCGGACCGAACTGGTCGAGCACCGGCGTGTCGTCGAACATCCAGGCGATCAGGCCGATCAGCACGCAGGGCAGCAGGATGACCAGGGCGATCGTGCGCTTGTCGTGGCGCAGCTGCGTGAGCACGCGGCGGGCGGTCGCGGCGGTGAGCGCAGCGGTCATCCCGCGGCCGTGCTCCTGACGGGTCGCCGTCCGGGTGTCCGTGGCGACGCTGTGGGCGTTCATGCGACCGCTCCCTTCGCTGCGTCGCGGGCCACGGCGTCGTCGACGAGCGCGAGGAACGCGCCCTCGGCATCAGCGGCGCCGGTGCGCGCGAGCAGCTCGTCCAGCGTGCTGTCGGAGAGCACCGCGCCGCCGCGCAGCAGGATCAGCCGGTCGCAGCGGGCCGCCTCGTCCATCACGTGGCTGGACACCAGGAGGCTCACACCGGAGTCCGCGAGCCGGTGGAACAGGTTCCACAGGTCGCGGCGCAGGACGGGGTCGAGCCCGACGGTCGGCTCGTCGAGCACCAGCAGGTCGGGCCGGCCGAGCAGGGCGATCGCGAGCGACACCCGCGAGCGCTCCCCGCCGGACAGGGTGCCGATCGACTGGTCGGCGTGCTCCACGAGGTCGACCTCGGTCAACGCCCGACGGATCCCGTCGGCGTCGACGCCGAGGATCGCCGCCGCGTACCGCAGGTTCTCCGTGACGGTGAGGTCGCCGTACACGCTGGGCGACTGGGTCACGTACCCGATCCGGCGGCGCAGCGGAGCCGACCCCGCCGGCTGGCCCAGCACGATGACGGTCCCCCCGTCCACGATCTGCGCGCCGACGATCGCCCGCATCAGCGTCGTCTTGCCGCTGCCGCTGGGACCGAGCAGCCCGACCACCTGGCCGACCGGGACGGTCAGGTCCAGCGACTCGATGACGCGGGTGCCACCGCGCACGACGCGGAGCCCGACGACCTCGATCGCACTATTCCCCATGTGAGGAATTGTGCTCCTCGCCGGACGATCGGCACAAGGCGCTACTGCGTCGACTCGACGATCACCGCGCGAAGCCGCTCGATCGCCGCCGGGTCACCGTCGCGCTCGAGCGCGTCGATGCCGCCGCGCCCCCAGAGCCACAGCTCCAGGTCCCAGGCGGAGCCGGACACCGTCGCCGTGACGTCCTCGTCCTCCCCCTCCCACGGCGCACCGCCGACCAGCTCGGCGCACTCGTCGTCGTACTGCTTGCCGCTGGCCGGAGACGTGCCGTGGAACCGCCCGAACGCCATGACCCACTCGCGGCCGGCGTCGGTGGCGTGCAGCCGGACCCGCTGACCGTCGGGGGTGAACGTCGCCCACTCCGGCAGCCCGCTGACCATGACGCCGAGCATCTC
>NZ_JBFUHU010000478.1:0-1899 GCF_056402235.1 Cellulomonas sp. P4_B5_2 | reverse complement strand
GGCAAGACCCGGCTGCTGCGGCACGTCGCGGAGCTGGCCGACGCCGCCGGAGCGCGGGTCGTCGTGGCGCACTGCGTGGACCTCGGCGAGATCGGCCTCCCGTACCTGCCGTTCGCGGAGGCGCTGTCGCAGCTGCACGCGCTGGACCCCGAGGCGGTGGACGCGGTCGTCGCCAACCGTCCGGCGCTCGCCCGGCTGCTGCCCGGCCCGTCAGGCTCTGCGACCGCCCCCGACGACCAGGCGAACCGGCTCCAGCTCTTCGACGGCCTCGTCGAGGCGTTCAGCGCGGTCGGCAGTCCCGGACACCCGCTCCTGCTGGTGCTCGAGGACCTGCACTGGGCGGACGCCTCGAGCCGGGACGTGCTGCGGTTCCTGGTCTCGCGGCTGCGCGACCAGCACCTGCTCGTCGTCGCCAGCTACCGCACCGACGACCTGCACCGGCGCCACCCGTGGCGGCCGGTCGCCACGGAGCTCAGCCGCCACCCGCGCGTGGAGCGGCTCGACCTGTCCCCGTTCACCGACGACGAGCTGCGCGAGTTCACCACCGCGCTGTCCGGCGCCCCGCTGACCGAGTCCACGCTGCGCCGGGTCATCGACCGGTCCGAGGGCAACGCGTACTTCGCCGAGGAGCTGCTGGAGGCCGGCGCCGAGGCCGACGAGCTGCCCTGGTCGCTCGCCGACGTGCTGCGCGCGCGGCTCGAGCTGCTCGACCCGTCGGTCCAGCGCCTGGCGCGCATCGCCTCCGCCGCCGGCCGTCGCGTGTCGGAGCCGCTGCTGCGCGCCGCCGTCGTCGCGGACGCGGACCCGCAGCTCACCGCGCCCGGCGCGTTCGACACCGCGCTGCGGGAGGCCGTCGCCCACCACGTGCTCGTCGGCGAGGACGAGCTCATCGCGTTCCGGCACGCGCTGCTGGCAGAGGCCGTCTACACCGACCTGCTCCCTGGCGAGCAGTCGTCGCTGCACCGGGCCTACCTGCGGGTGCTCCGGGACGACCCGACGCTCGGACCGTCGTCGCAGCTGGCCTCGCACGCGCTGCGCGCACCGGACCTGCCGACCGCGCTGCGCGCCTCCCTCGACGCGGCCGACCAGGCGCACGAGGTGCTCGCGCCCGCGGAGGAGCTGCGGCACCTGGAGGTGGTGCTCCGGCTCTGGGAGGCCGTCCCGGAGGTCACGGCGACTCTCGGCACCGACCACATCGACGTGCTCGTCGCAGCCGCCGCGGCGGCGAGCCGCGCCGGGCAGGTGGACCGCTCGGTGCAGCTGGCTCGYGCGGCCGTCGAGGAGACGGCCTCGGACGTCCCGCGGCAGGCCCACCTGCGCACCGGCCTCGCGCGGTACCTGCTGGGTGTGGAGAGCGTGCACGACGCCCTCGAGCAGTCGTCGCGCGCGCTCGCCGACCTCCCGGACACCCCGACGCCGGAACGGGCCTGGGCCCTGGCCACGTACGCCCGCAGCGCGCTGAACGCGGACCTGGACGACGAGGCGGTGGCCAGCGCCACCCGCGCGGTCGAGCTCGCACGGGAGGCCGGGGCGGCCGACGCGGAGTCGGACGCGCTGACCACGCTGGCGGTGCTCGTGGTGGACGACGAGGACCGCGCGGCCGAGCTGCTGACCAGCGCGCTCGCCCGCGCCCGGGAGGCGTGCGACTACGCGACCGAGCTGCGCACCATGTACAACCTCGCCAGCAACCGGTACTACGCGGGGGACCTGCCGGGTGCCACGCAGGTCACGGCCGACGGGGTGGAGCGCGCCCGCTCGCTCGGGATGACGTGGAGCGTCTACGGCGTCGAGCTGCACATGTTCACGCAGCTCATCCGGTACGTGTCGGGTGACCTGCGTGCCGCGGCCATCGGGGCCGTCCCGGACGAGCTGGCCGACACGCTCATCGCCGTGAACCTC
>NZ_JBFUHU010000477.1:0-1919 GCF_056402235.1 Cellulomonas sp. P4_B5_2 | reverse complement strand
GACGTGCACGTGCTGCACGGCGTGCCCCTCCCGTCACGACGGCTCGTGGTTCATCGCGACCCTACAAGCGGCGCCGCGGCGGGGCTCGCCCCCGCAGTCCCTCGGCCGCGGCGCCGGGCGACCAGCGCCCGCAGGGAGGGCTGACCGAGGAGCACCCCGACGAGCACCACCAGCACCCCCAGCACCTGCACCCCGGTGAGCCGCTCGCCCGCGTACAGCACCCCGAGCAGCACCCCCACGATCGGGTTGAGCAGGCCCAGGAGCCCGACCGTGCTGGCAGGAAGGTGCCGCAGCCCGGTGAACCAGGCGAGGTAGGCGACCGCCGTCGCGACGAACGAGACGTAGGCGAAGCCGAGCAGCGCGCGACCGTCGAGCGCGGGCGGTCCGCCCTCGACGGCCACGGCGAACGGCAGCAGCACGAGGCCGCCGGCGACCAGCTGCCAGGCGGTCGACGACACCACGTCGACGCCGGCGCTCCACCGGGTGGCCAGCACGAAGCCGAGGCTCGACATCAGCATCGCCGTCACCGAGGCGAGGACGCCCACGGCGCTCACCTCCGTGCCGCCCGGCAGGAGCATCGCCGCGACCCCGACGAGGCCCAGAGCGGCGCCGGCCAGGGCGACCAGCCGGGGTCGCTGGGCGAGCAGAGCCCAGGCGACGAGCATCATCGCCACCGGCGACGTGGCCATCACGGTCGACGCGACGCTCGTGGGCAGCGCCTGCGCCGCGACGTAGACGAGGGCGAAGAACGCGCCCATGTTCAGCGTGCCGAGCACCGCGGACCGCCACCACCACGATCCCTGAGGTGCTCGCCGCGAGACGACCAGGAGCAGGAGCCCGGCGGGCAGCGCGCGCAGCACCGACCCCCACAGCGGTGCGTCGAGGGGCAGGGCGTGGCGTGTCACGACGTACGTGGTGCCCCAGGCCACGGGTGCGATCGCGGTGAGGAGCGACCAGCGCCACCGATTATCTTCCATGGAAGACATAGTATCTTGCCTGGAAGGTAATGTCGTCCCCGTGACCGACCGACTCGACCTCATCCAGCAGGCGTGGGCGCGCGAGCGTCCTGACCTGGACGTCCGGCCGCAGGGCGTGATCGGCCGCCTGCACCGGGTGGCGGGCCACCTCACGGACGAGCTCGTCGCGGTGTACCGGGCGCACGGCCTGAGCGAGGGGGACTTCGACGTGCTCGCGACCCTGCGGCGCGCGGGTGCCCCCTACGAGCGGACCCCCGGGGACCTGGCGGAGAACACCCTCGTCACGTCCGGCGGCATGACGAAGCGGATCGACCGGCTCGAACGCGCGGGGTTCGTCACGCGGCGACCGAGCGAGCAGGACGGTCGCGGGCGCGTCGTCGCCCTGAGCCCGCGCGGGGTGGAGGTCATCGACGCGGCCTTCGCCGCCCACATGGCCAACGAGCGGCGCCTGCTCGACGCGCTCGAGCCCGAGGACGTCGTGCAGCTCGAGCGCGTGCTGCGGCGGTGGCTCGCGCGGTTCGAGGAACCGGCGCCGGACGGGCGCTAGCGGACCGCCTCCTCGTACACGCGCGGCACTCGAGATCGTCGGACGAGCGCGATCGTGCCGACCGCCAGGGGCGCGTTCACCAGCCCGGGCGCCCCCACCCAGAACGACTCCGTGAGCAGCGCGTACACGGCCCAGAGCGCGGCGTTGGCGAGCAGCAGGACCTGGGTGGGGACGGACACGCCGCCCAGGCCGTTCGGGTCGTGGCGGAAGCGCCACACGCGCACGGCCKGGGGCCACCAGAGGACGAGCGACACGGCCGACGCCAGGAAGCCGACCAGCTCGACGAACAGGCTCACGGGCACCCCCGCGGCCTGCTCGTCCCGCTCGTGGTCGTCGACACCGTGCGCTCCTCCGGTCCGTTCCTGCACACCCACGGTCGTGTGCAGAGGGGACCC
>NZ_JBFUHU010000476.1:0-1936 GCF_056402235.1 Cellulomonas sp. P4_B5_2 | reverse complement strand
GTGCACCCGCCCGTGCGCGCGGCGACCTGGAGGAGCTGCCGTGCTGCCGCTGATGGACCTGCTGGACCGCGCCGAGGCGCTGTCCGGCGACGCCGACCGCGCCGACCTGCTGGAGCGCCTGCGCCACGCCCGCCGGCGGCTGCACGACCCGCACGTCCGCGTGCTGGTGGTCGGGGAGCTCAAGCAGGGCAAGAGCCAGCTRGTCAACGCGCTGGTCAACGCCCCGGTGTGCCCCGTGGACGACGACGTCGCGACGTCCGTGACCACGGTCGTCGGCTGGTCGGCGGCACCGACCGCGGTGCTCATCGGTCTGCCCCCGTCCGCGGACGGCACGCGGGACGTGGATCCGGCGCGCCTGCGCAGGACGACGATCCCCATCGACGCGCACGCGCGGTGCGTCGCGGAGCGCCGGGCCCCGGACGGCTCGCCCGTCGACTGCTCGGAGGTGGGCCTGCCCCGGCACGTCCTCGCCGGAGGCCTCGTCCTCGTGGACACGCCGGGCGTGGGCGGGATCGGCTCGGCCGAGGGCGCGGCGACGAWGGCCGCGCTGCCGTCGGCGGACGCCGTCCTCCTCGTCTCCGACGCCGGGCAGGAGTACTCCGCACCCGAGATCGAGTTCCTCCAGCAGGCGCTCGCGGTGTGCCCGAACGTCGCGTGCGTGCTCACCAAGACCGACCTGTACCCGCACTGGCGGGCCGTGGCGGACCTCGACCGTCGCCACCTGCAGCGGGCCGGCGTGCGCGCGCCGCTCATCCCCGTGTCCTCGAACCTCCGGCTGCTCGCCGCGCGACGCCAGGACCGCGACCTGCACGACGAGTCCGGCTTCCCCGAGCTGGTCCGCTACCTGCGCGACGAGGTCGTCGACAACGCGGGCGTGCTCGCCCGGCGCTCGGTCGCCCACGACGTGCTGACGGTCACCGACCACCTCCTCATGGCCGGCCGCGCGCAGCTCTCCGCGCTGGAGGACCCGGCCGGCGGCGAGACGCTCATCGCCGGCCTGCAGACCGGGCGGCAGAACGCGGGTGAGCTGCGCCGGCGCAGCGCCCGCTGGCAGCAGGTGCTCCAGGACGGCGTGACGGACCTGACGGCGGACATCGAGTACGACCTGCGCGACCGGTTGCGGCGGATCGGGCGCGAGGCCGAGGAGGCGATCGACGAGACCGACCCCGGACCGGTGTGGGACGAGTTCGACGACTGGCTCGGCCARCGGGTGCGGGCCACGGTCGCGGCGAACTTCGTCTGGGCTCACGAGCGCGCGCAGTGGCTCGCCGCGCAGGTCGCGGCCCAGTTCGACGCGACCGACGTCGCCCAGCCGGCGCTCGGGGCGGGCGACGACGACGAGGCGCTGGAGCTRGTCGCGCGGCTCGAGCGCGTCGAGGTGGACCGGGTGTCCCGCACCCAGAAGATCATCGTGGCGCTGCGTGGCTCCTACGGCGGCGTGCTGATGTTCGGCATGGTCACCGCGATCGCCCTCGGCATGTCGCTGATCAACCCGATCTCGGTCGGCGTCGGCGTCATCCTGGGGGGTCGGGCGTACCGCGAGGACAAGGCCAACCGCGTACGCAAACGCCAGGCCGAGGCCAAGGTCGCGGTGAAGCGGCACCTCGACGAGGTCGTCTTCCAGGTCAGCAAGGACTCCAAGGACCGGCTGCGGCGGCTGCAGCGGGTGCTGCGCGACCACTTCACCACCCGTGCCGACGAGCTCGTGCGGTCCCTGGACGAGTCGATCCGTTCCGCGCGCGAGGCCACCCGGACCGGCCCCGGTGAACGTGCCGGGACCCTGGGCGAGCTGCGCGCCCGCGTCGCCGACCTCGAGCAGCTGCGCGCCGACGCCGAGCGGTACGCGCTGCCCGCGCTCGAGGCGGTGCCGGCATGACCGACGAAGACCTCCGGGTGCGGACCACGGGCCGCCGGGGCCGCCGTCGCCGGCAGGGGG
>NZ_JBFUHU010000475.1:0-1955 GCF_056402235.1 Cellulomonas sp. P4_B5_2 | reverse complement strand
GCGCCGGGGTGCGCAGCGGCGTCGCCGTCGGAGCGGCCGGGGCGGTGGCGCTCGGTGCGACCTGGATCGGCCGCCCGGCGCCGTCGGTGCTGCCCGCCGCCCGGGCGGACGCGGCGCCCGGTACCTGCGGGTCGGACATCGAGGCGCTCGCGCACGTCACGGACTCGCCGGTCGGGTTCGCGGACAGTACCCAGATCGAGGACGGCGTGATCACGCCGTCCTCGGGCGGCCGGCTCGGCACGCTTCTCGGTCGGCACTTCACGCTCGGCGCCGTCACCCCGGCGACCGCGGAGGAGCTGGAGCTGCCAGGTGACGGATCCTTCACGCAGGTCCAGCTGTCGACCCTCAAGACGCTCCTTGCCACGGCCGAGCAGGGAGGCGACGGGACCCCGCAGTCGGACCCCGCGGAGATCGATGCCCTGCGCGAGCAGATGGCGGCGCTCACGGCGCAGATCGACGCCGATCGCGCGTCTCGTGCCGACTCTCCGGACGCCCTCGACCTCCAGGTCCTCGTCGCGTCCGGATCCACCGTGGTGGCCACGAGCGAGCTGGAGCCGGACGCCGAGATGTCGCTCCTGCTCGGCGCGGCCACCGTGCGCTACCTCGGGCTCGACCTGGTGACGTGCGCAGTGCCCGGCACACCCGGCGGCGTCCCGCTGCCGACCGGTGTCTACTCCGTCTACCTCACCTACCGGGGGACGGCCGACCAGCCGGCCACGGCGGTCGGTCCGGCGATGCTCTCCCTCGACGACCCAGCCCCGGTGGCGGGCCTTCCGGGGGACTTCCCGATCGAGGCCGGTCTGCTCGGCGATCGGCTGGTCGCCGCGCACCACGAGTCGTCGGACCGCTGGGTCGTCGAGGTCGTCGCCGGCGCCGACGACAAGGTGTCGACAGCCGCGGGAATGCTCGGGCTCGACACCACCGAGAGCCACAGTCTCGGTGTGGGCGCGCCTCCGCAGCAGGGCCCGCTGTYCGGCACGGTCGACGGGTGGTCGGTCCGCATCGCCTCGGCCACGACCGCAGACGATGAGCCGTCCCTCGTCTACGACTTCCAGAGGGACTGATCCGGTCAGTCGGCGAGAGCTGCCTCGATCGTCTCGTGCACGGTGAACACCTGGAGCAGCGCGGTGATCCGGAAGACCTTGAGCAGCCGTTCGGAGTCGATCACCAGCTGCAGCTGACCGCCGGCCAGCCGGACCTTCTTCAGGGTGCCGACGAGCACGCCGAGCCCGGTCGAGTCCATGAACCGCACCGCGCGCAGGTCGATCACGAGGTCGGTGCGGTCGCGGTCGAGCAGCTCGGCGACCTGGTCGCGCAGCACGTCGGCCGAGGACACGTCGATCTCGCCGTCCACCTCGACGACTGTCCGGGGACCGATGTCCCGGCTGGTCACACGCACATCCATCGGGCCCCTCCCTCTGAGCGCATTCAAACAGAGAGACCGCCCTCGCGACGAGGTGCGTTCAGCGCGTCGCCGCGAGGGCTTCCCGGTACTCGCTCGTCGTCCCGTCCGGCCGGACCTCCTGGAGCACGTGGTCGCGCACCCCGAGGTCGGCCAGGACGGCCCCGAGCTCCGCCACGTCGGCGTCGCTCAGGACCGTCGGGTCGACCGTGGTGCGCACCTGCACGTCGACCCCCGCGCCCAGCACCAGCCGCAGCGAGGCGAACGCGGCATCCGCGCTGGTCCGCGGCCCGCCGACCTGCGTGATCGCTCGGTACAGCCGCGCGGGTGCCTTCACGTCCAGCCCCACCCAGTCGACGTGCGGGAGCACGGCCTCGAGCCGTCGCGGGTAGGCGCCGGACGTGTGCAGGCCCACGCCGAACCCGGCGTCGTGGACCTGCACCGCGGCGTCGCGCAGCGCGAACTGCATCGTCGGCTCCCCGCCCGAGAACACCAGGCCGTCGAGCAGCCCGTGCCGCCGGCTCAGCAGGTCGAGCACGTCCTCCCACGGGAC
>NZ_JBFUHU010000474.1:0-1968 GCF_056402235.1 Cellulomonas sp. P4_B5_2 | reverse complement strand
GCGCTGATCCATCGCGCAAGGCCCGGTCCCCTAACCTGGGGACCGGGCCTTCGCCATGACTGCCCACTTCAATCGTGAGGACCACCATGCAGCTGACCGTCGCGCGGATCGGCCGTGCCCACGGCCTGCGCGGAGAGGTCGCCCTCGACCTGCGGACCGACAACCCCGAGGACCGTTTCGGCGTCGGTGCGGTCCTGCTCACCGAGCCCGCCGCGCGCGGTCCGCTCACGGTCGTGAGCACGCGCACGCAGCAGGACCGGTGGTTCGTGAGCTTCGCCGAGATCAGCGACCGAACCATGGCCGAGGCGATGCGGGGGACCGAGCTGGTCGTCGACGAGGACGCGTCCGACGAGGACGACGCCTGGTACCCGCACGAGCTCGCGGGCCTGCGCGCGGAGCACGTGGACGGTCGGGTGCTGGGCGAGATCATCGGCCTCGAGCACCTGCCGGCGCACGACATGCTCGTCCTGCGCGAGCCCGACGGCGCGCGCACGCTGATCCCGTTCGTCAAGGTCATCGTGCCGGTGGTGGACGTCCCGGGCGGCCGCGTGGTGCTCGACCCGCCGGGAGGCCTGCTCGCGTCCGACGCCGCCAACCTGGTCGTGTCCGAGGAGACCGTGGGAGACGACGACTGACGTGCGCATCGACGTCGTCTCGATCTTCCCCGAGTACCTGGCCCCGCTCGACCTGTCGCTCGTCGGCAAGGCGCGCACGGGCGGCCTGCTGGACCTGCGCGTGCACGACCTGCGGGACTGGACCACGGACCGGCACCGGACGGTGGACGACACCCCGTTCGGCGGCGGCGCCGGCATGGTGATGCGCCCGGACGTGTGGGGGACCGCCCTCGACGAGCTGCTCGAAGACGACGCGCACCTGCTGATCCCGACCCCGTCGGGGGAGCCGTTCACGCAGCGCACCGCCGAGGCGCTCGCCGGCGAGAGCCACCTGGTGCTGGCGTGCGGGCGGTACGAGGGGATCGACGCCCGGGTGGCCGAGCACTACCGGTCACGCGGGCGAGTCACCGAGTTCTCCCTGGGCGACTACGTGCTCAACGGCGGAGAGGTCGCCGCCCTCGTCGTGGTCGAGGCGGTCGCCCGGCTGCTGCCCGGTGTCGTCGGCAACCCCGAGTCGCTCGTCGAGGAGTCGCACGGGACGGCCGGCCTGCTCGAGTACCCCGTGTACACCAAGCCGCCCGCGTGGGGCGGCCTCGGCGTGCCCGAGGTGCTCCTGTCCGGGCACCACGCGCGGATCGCACGGTGGCGCCGGGACACCGCGCTCGAGCGGACCGCGGCCCGTCGGCCCGACCTCGTGGCGGCCCTGCCGGTGGACGAGCTCGACAAGCACGACCTGGCCCTCCTGGCCCGGCTGGGCTGGGAGCCGCGGGACGGCCGCCTCGTCCGGACCCTGATTACCTGACGCTCCGGCCGGTGTGGCACACTTGTCCGTTGGTGCGCGCAGGTTGCGTCTCTGCCACAGGGGAGACGACTCACGACCACCCGGGGATCCGCCCGGACGCACCCGACCATCTGACCAAGGACGCCGGTCCTGCCTGCACAGGCAGCCGTGACGCCCTCGACGACGTTCCTGACCTGTGGCAGGGCGGGGAAGTGACATCACATGCACACGCTCGACAGTGTCGATGCAGCATCGCTGCGCTCCGACATCCCGGAGTTCCGCGCCGGAGACACCCTGAAGGTCAACGTCAAGGTCGTCGAGGGCAACCGCTCTCGCATCCAGGCGTTCCAGGGTGTCGTCATCGGTCGCCAGGGTGACGGCGTCCGCGAGACGTTCACGGTCCGCAAGGTCAGCTTCCAGGTCGGTGTCGAGCGCACGTTCCCCGTGCACTCCCCGAGCCTGGAGTCGATCGAGGTCCTGACCCGCGGCGACGTGCGCCGCGCGAAGCTGTACTACCTGCGCAAGCTCCGCGGCAAGAAGGCCAAGATCAAGGAGAAGCGCGAGTTCGCTCCC
>NZ_JBFUHU010000473.1:0-1982 GCF_056402235.1 Cellulomonas sp. P4_B5_2 | reverse complement strand
CCCGACCCTCAGAGCGTCACGGCCTCCAGCGTCGACCACCCGCGCGCACGCGCAGCCGCCGCGGCGAGCACGCCGGTGACGGCCGTCGGGCTGTGCAGGTGCCCGGACAGCGCCGCGTCCACGGCGTCGTCGAGCGGGACCCAGACCGGCACCATCCCGGCCTCCTCGTCCGTCCGCGTGTGCAGGTCGGCCTGCGCCACGGGCCGCAGGTCGCGGGCGAGGAACACCCGGATCCGCTCGTTCGAGCCGCCGGGCGTGGTGAAGAAGTCCACGAGCCGCCACCAGGAGCCGGCCACCAGGTCGGCCTCCTCGGCGAGCTCGCGCGCGGCGGCCACGGCGAGCTCCTCGTCCGGGACGTCACGCAGCCCGGCGGGCGGCTCCCAGAGCTCGGAGCGCACCGGGTGCCGGTATTGCGAGAGCAGCAGCACGCGGTCGTCGTCGTCGAGCGCGATGACCGCGACCGCCCCGGGATGAACCACATACTCGCGGAGCACCTGCGTCTCGCCGAGGTCCACCACGTCGCCGACCAGGTCGAAGATCTTCYCCGCGTGGATCACGTCGTGCGACACGACCGGGCGGGGGGCCTCGACGTCAGCGAGCATCAGGACTCGTCGCCGCGCTGCGCCAGAGCGGCCTCGACGAGTCCGGCGAACAGGGGGTGCGCCCGCGTCGGCCGCGACTTGAACTCGGGGTGCGCCTGGGTGGACACGTAGTACGGGTGCACGTCCTTCGGCAGCTCGACGAACTCGACCAGCGAGGTGTCGGGCGAGACACCGGAGATGACCAGGCCGGCGTCCTCGAGCTTGTCGCGGTACGCGTTGTTCACCTCGTAGCGGTGCCGGTGCCGCTCGGACACGCGGGTCGCCCCGTAGGCCTCGGCGACCACCGACCCGGGGGTCAGGACCGCCTCGTAGGCGCCCAGGCGCATGGTGCCACCGAGGTCACCGTCGCCGCCGACGATCGCGAGCTGCTCGGCCATCGTGGCGATCACCGGGTGCGCGGGGTCGGCGTCGAACTCGGAGGACGACGCGCCCTCGAGCCCGAGGACCGTGCGGGAGTACTCGATGACCATGCACTGCAGACCCAGGCAGATGCCGAGCGTCGGGACGAGGTTCTCGCGCGCCCAGCGCAGCGCGCCGAGCTTGCCCTCGATGCCGCGCACGCCGAACCCGCCGGGCACGAGCACCGCGTCCACGCCCTCGAGCGCGAGCCGGGCACCCTCGGGCGTCTGGCAGTCGTCGGAGGTGACCCACCGGATGACGACCTTGGTGTCGTGGTGGAAGCCGCCGGCGCGCAGGGCCTCGGTGACCGACAGGTAGGCGTCGGGGAGGTCGATGTACTTGCCGACGAGCGCGACCTCGACGCGGTGCGCGGGCTGGTGGACGCGGTGCAGCAGCTCGTCCCAGCCCTTCCACTCGACGTCGCGGAACGGGAGGCTGAGCCGCTGCACGACGTAGGCGTCGAGGCCCTCCGAGTGCAGGACGCGGGGGATGTCGTAGATGCTCGGCGCATCCTTGGCGGTGACGACACCCTCGATGTCGACGTCGCACATGAGCGCGATCTTGCGCTTGGTGGAGTCCGGGACGTCACGGTCGGCGCGCAGCACGATCGCGTCGGGCTGGATGCCGATGCTGCGCAGCGCGGCGACCGAGTGCTGGGTCGGCTTGGTCTTGAGCTCGCCGGACGGGCCGATGTACGGCACCAGGGAGACGTGCAGGAAGAAGCAGTTGTCGCGGCCCAGGTCGTGACGCACCTGGCGGGCAGCCTCGAGGAACGGCAGCGACTCGATGTCTCCGACCGTGCCGCCGATCWCGGTGATGATCACGTCGATGTCGGAGTTCGCCTGCTGGCGCATCCGGGTCTTGATCTCGTCGGTGATGTGCGGGATGACCTGCACCGTGTCACCGAGGTACTCGCCACGCCGCTCCTTGGCGATCACCTGCGAGTAGACCTGGCCGGTGGTCACGTTGGCCGAGCCAGCC
>NZ_JBFUHU010000472.1:0-2851 GCF_056402235.1 Cellulomonas sp. P4_B5_2 | reverse complement strand
CCAGCCAGACGCCGAGCCCGATCACGACGGCGAGCGCGAGCCCGCACCCGACGAGCACGCGCTTGAGCACCCGTCGACGCCGCGCGCGGGCGTACGAGGTGCGCCGGCGGCGGACCGTCTCCGGGTGCTGCGGCGCCTCCGGGACGGGCTGCGCGTTCCAGCCGTCCCCCCATCCCGGGTGCGTCACGACGTCTCTCTCCCCCTGGCCCACCCGCCGCCCGGGAGGGCGACCGCGGTCGGAATCGTACCGGCGCGTCCTGAGTCCCCTTGTCGGAGCGGGTGGAAACTCTGCGCCGATCGGGTCACTCGATGCCGGGATGTGCGCCCGGGGACCGCAAGATGGTCCCCATGACCCCCTCTGACCTGGCCGGGCCCTTGCGCGTCCTCGTCGTCTGCACCGGCAACATCTGCCGGTCGCCGGCGGCGGAGCGGCTGCTGGCCGCCGGACTCGGTGCGGCGTACCGCGGCCGCGACGCCACCGGCGGGCTGGCGCCGGCGATCGAGGTCGGCTCGGCCGGCACTGGCGCGATGGTCGGCCACCCGATGACCGACGAGATCGCGGCCCTCGTGGCGGCGCAGGGTGTCGACCCCCGCAACTTCGAGGCGCGGCAGCTGGTGGCCGGCATGGTGCAGCAGGCCGACCTGGTGCTCGCACTGACGCGGCGGCACCGGTCCGCCATCGTCGAGCTGGTCCCCGCCGCCGTGCGCCGCACGTTCACGCTGCGGGAGCTGGCCCGGCTGGCCGCGGACGTCGACCCCGCGACGCTCCCCGGCTCCAACGCGACCACGGCCGACCGCCTGCGGGCGCTCATCCCGGTCGCCGCGGCCCGCCGCGGCCTGTCGGCGCACCGTCCGTCACGGACCCGGCCCCTCGCACGTGAGCTGTCAGATGCCGAACGCAGCCTTGATCGGGCCGATGAGGAAGTAGGCGACGAACAGGGCCGACGCCAGCCACATGAACGTGTGGATCTCGCGGACCTTGCCGACGGCCAGCTTGATCACGACGAACGTGATGATGCCCGCACCGATGCCGGCCGTGATCGAGTACGAGAACGGCATGATGATGATGGTGAGGAACGCCGGGATGGCGACCTCCCAGTTGCGCCAGTTGATGCCGGCGATCTGGGTGACCATGAGGAAGCCGACGACGACGAGCGCCGGGGTGGCCGCCTCGAACGGGACCAGCGCGACCAGCGGCGACAGGAACGTGGCCAGCAGGAACGCGATGCCCGTGACGACCGCCGCCAGCCCGGTGCGCGCACCGTCGCCGACGCCCGACGCGGACTCGATGTAGCTCGTGTTGGACGAGACGCTGCCCGCACCGCCGGCCGCCGCGGCGATCGAGTCGACGATGAGGATCTGCTTGGTCTTCGGCGGGTTGCCGTCCTTGTCGAGCAGGCCGGCCTCGCCGCCGACGGCGACCATGGTGCCCATCGTGTCGAAGAAGTCGGCCAGCAGCAGCGAGAACACCAGCAGGATGACCGCGACCAGGCCGATGGACTCGATGGAGCCGAACAGCGAGAACTGGCCGACCAGCGAGAAGTCCGGCTTCGCGAAGATGCCGCCCTCGGGCCAGTGCGGGACCTCGAGCGACCAACCGGCGGGGTTGACCACGGCCCCGGTCTCGTCGGTCTTGCTCCCGATGTTGCCGACCAGCTCGATGACGAACGCCAGCGCGCTCGCGGAGACGATCGAGATGAGGATGGCGCCCCGGACCTTGCGGACCATGAGGATGATGGCGAGCAGCAGCCCGAACACGAACACCAGGAGCGGCCAGCTGGCCAGGGAGCCGGCGATGCCGAGCTCCACCGGGGTGGCCATGCTGGCGGGGATCCGCACGAAGCCGGCGTCGACCAGGCCGATGAAGGCGATGAACAGGCCGATGCCGACGCTGATGGCGGTCTTCAGCTCCAGCGGGACGGCGCGGAACACAGCCTCGCGGAAGCCGGTGAGCACCAGGACCAGGATGATCAGGCCCTCGAGGACCACCAGGCCCATCGCGTCCTGCCAGGACATGCCCGGCAGCGAGGCGATGGAGTAGGCGACGACGGCGTTCAGGCCGAGCCCGGCCGCGAGCGCCAGGGGGAAGTTGGCGACGACGCCCATGAGGATCGACATCACGCCGGCGACCAGCGCGGTCGTCGCCGCCACGGCTGCCAGGTTCGGGGCGTCGCCGCCGCCGAGGAACAGGCCGTCGCCGGACTGGACGGTCCCGATGATCAGCGGGTTGAGCACGATGATGTAGCACATCGTGAAGAAGGTGACGAGACCACCACGGATCTCGGTACCGATGGTCGAACCGCGCTCGGTGATCTTGAAGTAGCGGTCGACGGCGTTCGTCGGGGGCGCAGGACGCTCTGTCTGCGTGGAGGGGGTCGAAGACATGCGCGCAGTGTGGCAGAACTGTGTGACCCGGATGTTGCGTACTCAGCCCAGGAACACCTGCGCGCAGAGCTGACCCTTCGGGCTCGGGGTACAGGCGACGCCGATCTGCGTGTACGTCGGGTTGAGGATGTTCGCGCGGTGCCCCTCGGACCCCATCCACCCCGCGACCACGGCCAGCGGCGTCGGGTAGCCGAGGGCCAGGTTCTCCCCGACGGCACGTGCCGCGCACGCCTCCAGCACGGGCTCCAGCGGGTCGTGCTCGAACCGGTCCTCGGCCACGAGCAGGGCGGTGCGCGCCGCGGCCTGCTCCGTCCCGCACGCCGAGACGGCCAGAGGTGCCAGGCCGGCGGCGGTGCGCTCTGCGTTGGTGCGCGTGACGATCTCGTCGCTGATCGTCGGGGCCGGGGCTGCGGCGGGCGCCTGCGACGCCGCGGGCGGTGTGGCGGCCGTCGGGGCTGCCCCAGGT
>NZ_JBFUHU010000471.1:0-2011 GCF_056402235.1 Cellulomonas sp. P4_B5_2 | reverse complement strand
CCACGGACACCGTGCCGGAGATGCCCTTGGGGGAGGCGTCCTCCGCGACCGCGGTCCCGCTGCCGCCGCCTGCGACGACGGCCACCGTGCCGTCCGCGACGATCACGTCGGTCTGCGCGGCGATGCCGTCGTCACCCGCCGCGATCGTCACGTCGCCGCCGGTGATCTCCACGTAGCCGAGCGTCTCGTCCTCGTCGTTGTCGGACTTCAGGCCGTCGCCGCCCGCCGTGACGTCGAGCGTGCCGCCGGAGACCACGAGGTAGTCCTTGCCGCGGATGCCGTCGTCGACCGCGTCGACCGTGATGGTGCCGCCCGCGATGACGAGGCCGTCCTTGGCGGCGATCCCGTCGTTCGCGTTGCCGGCCACGGTCAGGGAGCCGTCGCCGGTGATCGTGAGGTCCGCGCTGCTGAACAGGGCCGCGCTCGCGTCGTCGGTGTCCGCATAGGCGGTGGTGTCGGACAGGGTGCTGTCGCCCTCGAGGTGGACCACCACCTGGTCGGCGTCGAGGACCTGCAGCGGGGAGGTGGTCGAGCTGGCCAGGGCGGCGTCGTCGAGGATCAGGTGGACCACGCCGTCGTCGGTGGTGTTCACGACGACGGAGCCGTCGGCGAGCGTGCCGCTCAGCCGGTAGGTGCCGGCGGCGGTGATCGTGATCGTGCTGCCGTCGACGGTCACGCCGTCGGTCGCGGTCGGGTCGTCCAGGTCGACCGCGACCTCGTCCGACGAGGCCTCCAGGTCGACGTCGGACGGGGCCGTGTTGGCGGCCATCGCCTGCTCGACGGTGACGTTCGCGTCGGAGGTCGTGGTGACGGTCGTGCTCGAGTCGGTGCTGTCCGCGGCGTCGGCCGTCGCAGTGCAGCCGGCCAGCAGGGCCGCGACGAGGGCGGCGGGGACGAGGAACTTCGGGGTGAGGCGTCGCATGGGGTGTGCTCCTAACGGGTGACGTGCCGGTCGAGGACGCGGCGCCACGGGTGGTGGGGGAGGTCGGCGTGCAGGGCGGCCATGCCGGTGCCGTACTTGGAGATGCGGACCGGGCGGTGGCCGTGCCGCCACAGGAGGCGGTCGGTGGAGGAGGGCGTGGAGCCCGTCTTGGTCTCGATGACCACGCGGTCCGGCAGCGCCCTCGACCCGCCCGTGAGGGCCGACGTCCACACCAGCCCGGTGTCGATGGTCGTGCGGCTCTGGGTCCGCGGCAGGAAGAGGGTCGAGCGGCGGTATGTGCTGACCAGGGTCGGGCTGTAGAGCCCGGCGTTGTCGAGGACGTCGTCGGCGAACCGGCGGCCCTCGTCGGTCAGGGTGTCGCGGTCGTCCGGGTCGTACGGCAGGCGCGTCTTGACCGTGCTGCCGCGCGGACCGCGGGTCTTCACCTCGACCCAGCAGAGCTCGGAGTCCACGTAGGTGCGCGTGCGGATCTTGAACCGCCGCCGGCGACGGTGGGCCGCCCCGAGGTAGCTAGTGAGGTCGGGGGTGTCGAAGTAGACCGACTCGTAGGCGAAGTCGCGCTGGTCGCCGATCTCGAGGATGCGTGCACCGGGCTCGACGCCGCGCAGGAGCACCGGGACCGCGTCCGCCGGGACCACGTACTTGCGGTCGATCCGGGTCTGCAGGCTCGCCCGCTCGGTGAGCTCGACGAGGTCGATGGGCTCGAAGCTCATGCCGACACCGCCACCCGGGCTCGTGCCGTGGTCAGCTCGTACCGGACGTCCACGCAGGTGGTGTCGTTGACCAGGTCGACGCGCTGCACGATCGCGGTGTGCACCGTGGCGCCGAGCAGGCGTTCCAGGTGCGCGGCGAGCGCGGTCTCGTCGGTGATGGCCGAGTCGAGGATCATCGTCTGCTGCCGGTACTGCCGGAGCATCCGCGGGTGGTCGACGACCGCCATGACCACGACGACCATCACCATCAGCGAGGCGTTCAGGGCCGACGGCGTCACCGCGAGCCCGCCCAGCAGCCCGAGCGCCAGCGCCGAGAAGTAGTACGCCACCTCGTGCTGGGTCAGCTCCGTGGAGC
>NZ_JBFUHU010000470.1:0-2026 GCF_056402235.1 Cellulomonas sp. P4_B5_2 | reverse complement strand
GGCGGTGAGCTGCGCCGCGACGTCCTCAGCGGGAGCGACGACCACCACGGGCGCGGTCACGAACACGGCACGCGACGCCTCGAGGGCCGCGTCCTGGGCGGTCGCCGCGGGGAGCACCGTGGCGGCCTCCGCCGGCGCGCCGGTCTCAGCGGTGACCGCCGTCGGGGTCGGCGTCGGACTCGGGGTGCTCGACGCCGTCGGGGTGGGCTCGACGCGGGTGCCGTCATCCGTGCAGCCCGTCAGCGCCAGCAGGGCGACCAGCAGCGCAGCGCGTCGTCGGCCTAGCGGCACGGCTCTACCTCCTGGTCGACGGTCGACGGACAGCATAGGAGTGCCCAGCAGTCGGACCGGGGGTTTCCGCTCCCACCGCCGGAGGGCTAGGTTCGGCGTCGACAAGCCCCCGGGGAGCGCAGGAGCGCTGAGAGTGCGGCCGGACACCACGTCCTACCCGCAGACCCGTGGAACCTGATCTGGTTCATGCCAGCGTAGGGAGCAGGGCACTGTCGTCGGCCGCGCGCCGGCGGTCGGCGTCCTCCGGGCCGGTCGCGCTGCGGCGCGCCCTCCTGGTGGACCCGTCGCGACGCGTCGCCGGCGACCTCGTGCGGCTGCCCGGGGGTCCGCCGCGACACCGGAGGACCCGATGAGCACCCTGACCAGCCCCCTCGCCGACCGACGAGCCACCGAGCTCGGAGTCGGTGCTCGCTTCTCGCTGCACCCGCACTGCGACGACTACGTGGAGGTGATCCTCAGCGCGCTCGCCGCCGCCGACGCCTCCCGCGTGACGGTCCGCACCGACGACGTGTCGACCTTCGTGCGTGGCAGCGAGGGCGACGTCATCCGCTACGTGCACGAGGTCCTGGCCGCGGCGGGAGAGACGCGGTGGCACGTCGTCGCCCATCTCCTGCTCTCGCGCGGCTGCCCGGGCGAGGTGGCGTGCGAGCTGCCCGACGACGCCCTGCTGGACCGCGTCCCCGTCCCGGTGCTCGCCCCGACGGGACTGACCGCGAGCGCGCACTGGGCCCTGTACCCGCTGGACGACACCGGCGGCGACCACCTGGCGCACATCATGACTGCCATCGGCACGGCCGGATCGGCGGCCACGACGTCGCCGGAGCATTTCGTCACGCGTCTCGACGGCGACCTGTCCGACGTGCTCACCGCGGTCGCGGCGGGCTGGCTGGAGGCGGCGCGCCACGTCCGGCACGTGGTCACGCACGTCACCGTGTCGATGCACTCGCCGTCGGGCGGTGCCCGGTGAACCGCCGTCGGATCTCCCTGTCCGAGCTGGTCCTCCTGGCCGTCCTCGCGGTGGTGTCCGGGTTCGTCTACTGGGCGCTGGTGCAGGCGTGGATCGCGCTCCAGATCGCGATGGGCCCGTTCGGTGACCTCGCCCAGCACGTGCTCATCGGCGGCTGGATGGCGGCGGCGCCCCTCGCGCTCTACATCGTGCGACGGCCGGGCGTCGGCATCGTCGTGGAGCTGGCGGCCGCGCTGGTCGAGGTCGTGTTCCTCGCCTCCCCGGTGGGCCCGATGCTCCTGGTGGTCGGTCTGGTGCAGGGAGCCGGTGCCGAGCTGGCGTTCACCCTGACGCGGTACCGGCGCTACGACTGGGGCGTCTTYGTGGCCTCGGGAGCGCTCGCCGGTCTGGCCAGCACCGCCCTGGGCATCGTCCGGTTCGGCTGGCTCACGCAGGACTGGTTCGCGTGGCGGCTGGGCCTGCAGGTGGCCAGCGGGATCCTGCTGTGCGGTGTCGCGGCGAAGCTGATCGGCGACGCCCTCGCCCGCACGGGGGTCCTCGACAACACCCCGCTGGGCCGAGCCCGCCGCGAGGCGACGCCGAGCCCGGTGCCCGTCGCGTGATCGAGGTCCGCGGTCTGGGCGTCTCGTTCCCCGGGTCGGCCGCGCCCGTGCTGCGCGGCGTGGACCTCGACGTGCAGCCGGGCGAGCAGGTGCTCGTGCTCGCCGGGTCCGGCGCCGGCAAGAGCACGCTGCTGCGCGTGCTGGCCGGCATCGTGCCGCAGGTGGT
>NZ_JBFUHU010000469.1:0-2040 GCF_056402235.1 Cellulomonas sp. P4_B5_2 | reverse complement strand
GTACGTGCCCGCGGTCGCGTGCGGGCGCTGCCGCGCGGCGGCGCGCTGTGGCGTCTGCCACGGCCCGCTCGGGCTGACCACCGCCGACGGCGTCCCCACGTGCGGCTGGTGCGGGCGGCTGGCCACCGACTGGCGCTGCACCGAGTGCGGTGCGGGCGCGCTGCGCTCGGTCCGCGTCGGCTCGGAACGCACAGCAGAGGAGCTCGGGCGCGCGTTCCCCGGGGTGCCGATCCGCGTCTCGGGTGCCCGTGCCGCCGGCGGCGTGCTGGCGACCGTCAAGGACGTGCCCGCCGTCGTGGTGGCGACCCCGGGCGCCGAGCCCGTGGCCCCCGGCRGGTACGCCGCTGCGCTGCTGCTGGACGCCGCCGTGAGCACGGCCGGGGCCTCGCTGCGGACCGGCGAGGACGCGCTGCGCCGGTGGCTGACCGCCGCCGCGCTGGTGCGTCCGGCAGGCGAGGGAGGCATCGTCGTCCTGGTCGGCGACGCCGAGGAGCGCGTCACGCAGGCCCTCGTGCGCTGGGACCCTGCCGGGTACGCGTCGCGCGAGCTCGCCGAGCGTGCGGAGCTCGCACTCCCGCCCGCGGTGCGGATCGCCGCGGTCACCGGCCCCCGCGACGCCGTCGACACGCTGCTCGGCCGGCTCGACCTCCCGGACGCCGAGATCCTCGGGCCCGTCCCGGTCGGCGCAGCCGAGCCGGGTGCGCTCGAGCCCGACGTGCGCGCCCTGGTGCGTGTACCGCGTCCCGGCGGTGCGGTTCTCGCGCGGGCACTGGCCGCGTCGCTCGCGGTGCGCAGTGCCCGCCGCGAGGGCGGCACGGTGCGCGTCCAGCTGGACCCGGCAGAGCTCGGATGATCGACACCGTCGTGCTGGACCTCGGCAACGTGCTGGTGCGCTGGGACCCGCGTCGCGCGTTCGCCGGTCGGTTGCCCGCTCGCGACACCGAGGCGTTCCTCGTCGACTTCGACTTCATGGCCTTCAACCACCAGCAGGACGCCGGTCGGTCCTGGGCCGACGCGCGGGTCGCCCTCGCCGCGAGCGCGCCCGAGCACCTGCCCGCGCTGGACCTGTACGTCGAGCACATCGCCGACTCGCTCGTCGGACCCGTGCCGGGGTCCGCGGAGCTCGTGCGCGACCTCCGCGCGAGCGGCGTCCGGCTCCTCGGGCTCACCAACTGGTCGGCCGAGACGTTCCACCTGGCCGAGACCGCGGCGCCCGCGATCGGGCTGCTCGAGGACGTGCTGGTCTCGGGCGAGGTCGCCGTCGCGAAGCCCGACCCACGGATCTTCGCCCTGCTGACGCAGCGGTTCGGCCTGCGTCCGGAGCGCACCGTGTTCGCCGACGACTCGGCCGCGAACGTCGCCGCCGGTTCGGCGGCCGGCTACGACGCCGTCCTGTTCACCACGGCGGAYGCCCTCCGGGCCGACCTGGTGGCGCGCGGGGTCGACCTGCCGCGCACCTAGGATCGACGCCATGCGACTGCTCTTCGCCGGAACCCCCGCGGCCGCGGTGCCGTCGCTCGAGGCGCTCCTCGCGTCCCGTCACGAGGTCGTCGCGGTGCTCACCCGTCCCGACGCGCGGTCCGGTCGTGGGCGGTCCTCGACGCAGAGCGAGGTCAAGGCGAGAGCGCTGGAGGCCGGGCTGGAGGTGCTCACGCCGCAGCGCCCCCGGGACGAGGAGTTCCAGGCGCGGCTGGCGGAGCTCGAGGTCGATGCGGCACCCGTGGTCGCCTACGGCGCCCTCATCCCGCCGGCGCTCCTGGACGTCCCCGTCCACGGATGGGTCAACCTGCACTTCTCGGTGCTGCCCGCCTGGCGCGGGGCTGCGCCGGTGCAGCACGCGATCATCGCCGGGGACGAGGTCACCGGCGCCACGACCTTCCGCCTCGAGGCGGGCTTGGACACGGGCCCGGTGTTCGGGTTCCTCACCGAGACGATCCGCCCGCGCGACACGTCCGGCGACCTGCTCGGACGCCTCGCGGTGGCCGGCGCCGGCCTGCTGGTGCAGACGCTCGACGCGCTCGAGGACGGGATCCTCAGTCC
>NZ_JBFUHU010000468.1:0-2059 GCF_056402235.1 Cellulomonas sp. P4_B5_2 | reverse complement strand
GGGGTCCATGGCGCACACCGGCGGGAGACTGGGTCGAGGGGGCTCGGGTTGGCCATCGTCGGGACCGTCGTCGCGGCACACGGCGGTCGGGTGGACGTCGAGCCGACCGACGCAGGATGCCTGTTCGAGGTCCGGCTCCCGGCGCAGGGAGAGACCACCGCCACCGTTCTCCAGGACTGACCGCAGCTGATCAGCAGGTCGCCAGACCGGCGCGGAGCCCGATCTGCGCCGACCAGCCCAGCACCTGCGCGGCCCGGTCCGACGAGGCGGTCACGTGCCTGACGTCACCGATCCGGAACTCTCCGGTGACGACCGGCGCTGGCCCGTCGAGGGCGTCCGCCAGCGCCTCCGCCAGTCCGCCGACGGTCGTCACCGCGCCGGAGCCGACGTTGAGCGGGACGACGAGCCCGGGACCGGCGTCTGCCGTGGTGGCCGCGACCACAGCCTGGGCGACGTCGTCCACGTGCACGAAGTCCCGACGCTGGGCGCCGTCCTCGAACACGCGCGGCGCGCGTCCCGAGGCGAGCGCCGACCGGAACAGGGAGGCCACCCCGGCGTACGGCGTGTTGCGGGGCATCCCCGGTCCGTAGACGTTGTGGAACCGCAACGCGAACGCGCCGCCGGCCGTCTCTCGCGCCCAGGCCCGGAGCAGGTGCTCGCCATGGACCTTCGTCGCGGCATAGACGTTGCGCGGATCGAGCGGTGCATCCTCGGTCACCACCGCGGGAACCAGCACGGCGTCGCACCGCGGGCAGCGGGGATCGAAGACGCCCGCCTCGAGGTCCGCCAGACGCCGAGGCCCCGGACCGACGCGGCCGTGCTCCGGGCAGTCATAGGCGCCCTCCCCGTAGACCACCATCGAGCTGGCGAACACGACGCGACCCACGCCGGCGCGGTGCGCAGCGCGCAGGAGGGTGGCCGTGCCCAGGTCGTTGGCGGAGACGTAGTCGACGATGTCGTCGACGTCGACACCGAGGCCCACCTTCGCTGCCAGGTGCACGACGACGTCTGCGCCCCGGACCGCCGGCACGAGAGTGTCCTCGTCCCGCACGTCGCCCAACACCAGGCGCGCCCCAGGCAACGCTGTGACTTCTCCCGGTCGGGAAGCCGGCCGCACCAGGTCGAGGACAGTCACGTCGTGTCCGTCCGCCATGAGCCGCTCAACCGTGGGTCGGCCGATGAACCCGGCTCCGCCGGTGACGAGGATGCGCACCCGCCCAGCATGCCCGGGCTCCGAGACCCGGGGCATGACGAGAGGCTGACGGATCGTGGAGAACCAGGTGGACGTCACGGCCGCCCGTTACCGTCGATCGCATGGCAAGCAGCGCGTCGCCCGTCGGCATCATCGGAGGCTCCGGCCTCTACCGTCTCCTCGACGACGCGGAGCCGGTGCCGGTGCTCACACCGTTCGGCGAACCCAGCGATCCTCCGCTGGTCGGCCAGTTCGGGAGCCGGCGAGTGGTGTTCCTCCCGCGCCACGGTGCGGACCACCGGTTCCCTCCGCACCGCGTGAACTACCGGGCCAACCTGTGGGCGCTGCGGATGCTCGGGGTGCGGCGCATCCTGGCCCCGTCAGCAGTGGGCGCCCTGCGTCCCGACCTTGCTCCGGGCACGCTCGCCGTGCCGGACCAGCTGGTCGACCGCACCTGGGGGCGGCCGCACACGTTCTACGACGACGTCGGGGCGGTCGTGCACGTCGGGCTCGCGGACCCTTACTGCCCCCAGGGCCGCGAGACCGTCCGGGCGCTACCCGACCCAGCGATGCAGGTGGTCGACGGCGGCACGATGATCGTGATCCAGGGCCCTCGCTTCTCCACGCGTGCCGAGTCGCGCAGCAATGCCGCGGCCGGCGGCACCGTCGTCGGGATGACCGGCATGCCCGAGGCGGCGCTCGCCCGAGAACTAGCCATGTGCTACACCAGCCTCGCCGTGGTGACCGACGCGGACGCCGGCGTCGAGGCGTCCGGCGCAGTGTCGCACCAGGCGGTCCTGGAAGAGTTCGCGCGGAGTGTGGACCGCCTGCGGATCCTTCTCGGGCAGCTCGTCGCGGCAGTGCCGC
>NZ_JBFUHU010000467.1:0-2078 GCF_056402235.1 Cellulomonas sp. P4_B5_2 | reverse complement strand
GCGTTCGCCGGGGCCGAGACGGTGCTCCTGGTCTCCGGCAGCGAGGTCGGCCAGCGGGTCGCCCAGCACGGCCGGGTCATCGCCGCGGCCGCGGCCGCCGATGTCCGCCGCGTCGTCTACACCAGCGCGCCGCACGCCGACACGACCTCGCTCGTCCTGGCTCCCGACCACAAGGCGACCGAGGAGCTGCTCCGTGGCTCGGGCCTCGCCTGGACCATCCTGCGGAACAACTGGTACACGGAGAACTACGTCGGCGCGCTCGACCAGGCGCGGTCCACCGGAGTGATCCTCACGAGCGCCGGCGACGGGCGGGTCGCCAGCGCATCGCGCGACGACTTCGCCGCCGGCGCGGCCGCGGTGCTGCTCGGCGGCGACCACGACGGCCGCGTCTACGAGCTCTCGGGCGACGTCGCGTGGACCTTCGACGAGCTCGCCGAGGCCGCGTCGACGGTGCTGGGCGTGCCCGTCGTCGCCCAGCAGGTGTCGTTCGACGAGCACGTCGCGATCCTGCTCGGCGCGGGTCTCGACGAGGGCACCGCGGGATTCGTCGCGACGCTCGACGCCGACATCCGCCGCGGCGACCTGGCCGGTGCGACGTCGGACCTGCGGACGCTCATCGGCCGGCCCACGACCACCCTCGTCGACGGCCTGCGGGCGGCACTCGCCTCCTAAACAGGGCGCACCACGGTCGGACGTCCGCGTACCTTCTCCGAGTCCCGCCGTCCGACGGCGGGGCTCGGCCGAAGGAGAATGACCGCATGACCGCAACAGTGCAGGCCAAGGGTGTCGGGGCCGGCTTCGGCGATCGTGAGCTCTTCTCCGGTGTCGACCTCGTCGTCGCGCCCGGTGACGTGATCGGCCTCGTCGGCCCCAACGGCGCCGGCAAGTCCACGCTCCTGCAGATCCTCGGCGGCCGTCGGCAGCCCGACTCCGGCAGCGTCGCGGTGTCGCCGTCGCACGCGCAGCTGGGCTACCTGGCGCAGGAGATCGAGCGTGCCGACGGGGAGTCGGTGCGTGCCCACCTCGAGCGGCGGACCGGGGTCGCGGACGCGCAGCGCGCTCTGGACGATGCCGCGGACGCGTTCGGCGCGGGCCAGGACGGTGCCGACGACGTCTACGCCGAGGCCCTCGAGCGCTGGCTCGCACTGGGCGGCGCCGACCTCGAGGCGCGGCTCGGCACGGTGGCCGACGACCTCGGACTGACCGTCGACCTCGACCACCCGATGACCGCGTTGTCCGGCGGCCAGGCGGCCCGGGTCGGCCTCGCCGCGCTGCTGCTCTCGAGGTACGACCTCTACCTGCTCGACGAGCCGACCAACGACCTCGACGCCGCGGGCCTGGACCTGCTGGAGGAGTTCGTCGACCGTTCGGAGGCAGCGATCGTCGTCGTCAGCCACGACCGGGAGTTCCTCAGCCGCACGGTCACGGCCGTCGTCGAGATCGACCGCAGCCTGCAGCGCGTCACCACCTACGGCGGGAGCTACGACTCCTACCTCGACGAGCGCTCGATCGCCCGTCGCCAGGCCCGCGAGGCGTACGAGGGGTACGCCGCCCGGCGCGATGCGCTCAACGCTCGCGCCCGGATGCAACGGGCGTGGATGGAGAAGGGCGTCCGGAACGCGCGCCGCAAGGCCTCGGACAACGACAAGCACGTGAAGCACCACCGCGGCGAGACGTCGGAGAAGCAGGCGGCGAAGGCGCGGCAGACCGACAAGATGATCGCCCGCCTCGACGTGGTCGACGAGCCGCGCAAGGAGTGGCAGCTGCAGATGAGCATCGCGACGGCCGGGCGCTCCGGGGCAGTCGTCGCCGTCGCGCGTCACGCCGTGCTCACGCGCGGAGCGTTCACCCTGGGCCCGGTCGACCTGCAGCTCGACTGGAAGGACCGCGTCGCGGTCACCGGCCCCAACGGTTCCGGCAAGTCGACCCTCCTGGCCCTGCTGCTCGGCCGGCTGGAGCCCACGTCCGGTGCGGTGGACCTGGGTTCGGGTGTGCTGGTCGGCGAGGTGGACCAGGCGCGGCGCGCGTTCGAGGGCGACGAGCCGCTGGTCGACGCGTTCTCCCGCGAGGTGCCGGAC
>NZ_JBFUHU010000466.1:0-2081 GCF_056402235.1 Cellulomonas sp. P4_B5_2 | reverse complement strand
GGTCGACGCGCTCACGGCCAGCACCGGCGACGCGCCCAGGCCGTCCTCGACCGCCAGCCGCTGCAGGTCCGCCACCATCGCCCGCTGCTCCGCGGGGCTTAGCCGGTCGGCCTGGTTGAGCACCAGGACCACGACTCCCGCGTGGTCCCGGAGCCCGCGCAGGTAGCGGGTGTGCAGGGCGGCGTCGGCGTACTTCTGCGGGTCCACCACCCAGACCAGCAGGTCCACGCGCGCGTACAGCCGCTCGGCGATCGTGCGGTGCTCGGTGACCACGGAGTCGTGGTCGGGCAGGTCGAGGAGCACCAGGCCGGTCGCCGACTCCAGGGCGCGGCTCGCGGCGACGTGCCGCTGGCGGACGTCGAGCCAGTCCAGGAGCTCGTCGGCGCCCTGATCCGTGTCGTCGCCCTTGGCGGGGACGATCACCGCGACCGGCTGCCCGGTGGTGGGCCGGCGGACGCCCGGCTCCGCGATGCGCGCTCCGGCGAGGGCGTTGAGCAGCGACGACTTCCCCGACCCGGTCGCGCCGGCGAGCGCGACCACCGTGTACTCACCCGACAGCGACGCACGGTCCCGCGCCTTGGCGACGACGGCCGTGGGTGCCTCGAGGGCGGCGTCGGGCAGCCGCCCGCGGGCAAGACCGACGGCCTCGTCGAGCGCCGCGACGCGCCCCGTCAAGCTCCCCGCCGACGCGCTCACCCGTCGCCCCGGAACCACCGGTTCCACCACCGGGGGCGCTCCGGCTCCTCACGGTCGGGCACTGCCACGGCGCGGCCGACAGCCCCGGTCCCGCGCAGGTGCCCGCTGCCACCGGCGGGGAGCTCGCCGGCGCCCCACGCGGTCGCGGCGGTCCGCGCCGCCATCGCCGAGCTGACGGCCGCGGCCGACGCCCGCAGGTCGTCGCCGTCCCGTCCGCGCGCTCCCGTGGCATCCAGCTGGCGCGTGAACCGGGACGACTCCTCCTCCAGCAGCGCGTCCGTCCGAGCCGCGAGGCTCCTGTGCGCCTCCTGCGTGAGCCGGCGCACGGCGTCGTCCCCGAAGACCGCCTCCAGCAGGCGCTGCGCGAGCAGGGCCGACCCGCCGACGATGCCGATCTCGGCACCCGTGATTCCGCCGGTCGACGCGAAGACCGCGACCATGAGCACGGCGCCGAGCCCGTTGACCCCGTAGGACAGCGCGCGCGCGGTCGTCCGCTTGTCGGCACCCTCCGTCTCGACGAGGGACAGCACGTCGCCCTGCCAGGCCCGGACCTGTTCCGCCGTCCGCGTCCGCAGATCGCTCGACGCCCGCGACAGGGCGAGCCCRTCGAGCAGGGCGAGGCCCGCCGGGTCGTGCCGCCACGCGGAGTGAGCGGTCTCGGCGGCGTCCTCCGCGGCATCCTGGATGACGGCAGACAACCCGTGCGCCACCGCCTCGACGAGCGCCGGCTCGGCCGGTCGGCGTCCGCGCACGAACCCCACCAGGCGGTCGCGAAGCCGGGACACCCCCTGCTCGAGGGAGCGGAACCACTCGCTGGTGCCGACCACGTCCTGCCACCGGGCCAGCACCTCGCCGCGCAGCAGCGTCCCGTCGGAGGTCGCGTGCGCGATCTGGGCCGCCGCCGACGCGTACGCCGCCGTCACCGCCGAGCGCAGCCGCGCGTCTGCCTCCCGCTGCTCGTCCGCCGCCGCGGCCAGGTCGAGCGCCCGGCGGGACACGTCGGCGACCGCCCCGTCCCAGGTCTCGGCGAGCGCGGCCGCGCGGACCGCAGGGTCGGTGGCCGTCCGGGTGAGGAAGTCGGCGATCGGCCCCACGGCGTGCTCGGGCAACAGTCCGTCCTCGAGAGCGACCTCGGGCACCACGATCACCGTGGCCGACGACAGGCCGGCGTCCCCAAGCATCTGCTGCAGGTGGTCGCCCACCGCGGTCTCGGTACCGACGTCCACCCGGTCCAGCACGAGCGCCAGGTGCGTGCCCCGCTGGGCGGCGTCGGCCAGCAGCTCCCACGGGACGGCGTCCGCGTACCGCGCGGCGGTCGTGACGAACAGCCAGACGTCCGCGGCACCCAGCAGCTGGGCGGCAAGGATGCGGTTGCCCTCCTCGAC
>NZ_JBFUHU010000465.1:0-2094 GCF_056402235.1 Cellulomonas sp. P4_B5_2 | reverse complement strand
GAGCTCGGGCTGACCGACCGCGTCCGGACGCCCGAGCCGCACGGCTCGTGGGTCCACCTGCCGCACGGCGACGGCCCGCTGCCGCGCACCGGCCTGCTCGGCATCCCCGCCGACCCCTGGGCGGCTGACGTGCGCCGGACGCTCGGACCGCTCGGCGCGCTGCGCGCGAGCCTCGACCTGGTGCTCCCGCCGTCCCGCGCGGACACGCTCGGTGAGCTGGTCCGCCGGCGCATGGGCGCCCGGGTGCTGGATCGCCTGGTGCGACCGGTGGTCGGGGGCGTGCACGCCGCGGATCCTGATGATCTCGCGGTCGACGCGGTGTCTCCTGGCCTGCCCGACGCGTTGCGCCGCGAGCGCGGGTCGCTCGCCCGGGCGGTCCGGAGCCTGCGCGCCTCGGCACCCGCCGGCTCCGCCGTGCAGGGGCTCGACGGCGGCCTGCACGTGCTCGTGGACGCCCTCGTCGCGGACGTCGAAGCCCACGGCGGCACGGTTCGTACCCGCGCGACGGTCGCGTCCCTGGACGACGAGCGCACGGACCGCTGGGTGCTCGCCACGCCGGCCGCCGTGGACCTGCTCGGCCTGCCGGTGGGCCGGCCGGACCCGGGGGCGCAGGTCACGCTGGTCACCCTCGTGCTCGACGCCCCCGCGCTCGACAGCGCGCCGCGCGGCACGGGGGTGCTCGTCGCGCGCGAGGCCACGGACGTCTCCGCGAAGGCGCTCACGCACGGCACCGCCAAGTGGGCCTGGCTCGCGCAGGCCGCAGGTGCCGGTCGGCACGTCGTGCGGCTCTCCTACGGCCGGGCCGGCGAGGACGGCACAGATCCCGACGTCGACACCGCGCTGCGCGACGCCGCCACGCTCCTGGGCACCCCGCTGACGCGGGACCAGCTGGTGGGCCACGCGATCGTCCGGTGGACGCAGGCGCTCCCTCGTCCGAGCGCCCAGCACGCGCAGGTGGTGGCCGACGTCCGCGCCGCGGTGGACGCGCGGCCCGGGGTGGCCGTCTGCGGCGCCTGGGTGGCGGGCAACGGGCTTGCGTCCGTGATCCCCGACGCGCGCGCCGCGGCACGCTCGGTGCTCTGAGGAGAATTCGTCGGCGCGATTCTGGACAACGCGTCGTCACGCTGCGGAAGAATGTCGCACGTCACATTTTCCGGCAGCATTTTCTGACAGGTTGTCATGACCGCGTCACGGAGTTCTCGGACGTCCTCGGATTTCCTCGCACTTCGACATCGCCGCGACGGAGAGGGACACTGACCGCATGCTCCAGCACGTGCGCGTCGGGACCCGCGCGAGCGCCCTCGCGCTCACCCAGACCGGTCACGTGGTCGACGCCCTCACCACCCTGGGGCGTGGCGACCTCACCCTCGAGACCGTCCACGTCCGCACGGACGGCGACCGGCTGACCGGATCGCTGCAGAGCCTGGGCGGTACGGGGGTCTTCGTGACCGCGTTGCGCGACGCCCTGCTCGACGGTCGGTGCGACGTCGCGGTGCACTCGCTCAAGGACCTGCCGACGGGCGACGCCGAGGGCCTGTCGATGGTCGTCCCGCCGCGCGAGGACCCCAGCGACGCCCTGTGCGCCCGCAACGGCCTGACACTGGCCGAGCTGCCCCGGGGCGCCACGGTCGGCACGGGGTCCCCGCGCCGGGCCGCCCAGCTGCTCGCCGCCCGCCCGGACCTCGTGGTCGTCGACATCCGGGGCAACGTCGACACCCGCCTCGGTCGCGTGGCGGGTGCGCGCAGCGGCACGGGTGACCTCGACGCGGTGGTCCTCGCGCGCGCCGGCCTGGCCCGGCTGGGCCGCCTCGACGCGATGACCGAGGCGTTCGGACCGGACGTCATGGCACCAGCACCCGGCCAGGGCGCCCTCGCCGTCGAGGTCCGCAGCTCCGACCTCGTCCCGGGCACCGCGCTCGACGCGGCGCTCCGGGCGCTCGACCACCGGCCCACCCACCTGGCCGTCGTCGCCGAGCGGTCCCTGCTCGCGCGCCTCGAGGCCGGGTGCGCCGCGCCCATCGGCGCCACCGCCCACCTGGCCGACCACGGCCGGTCGCTGAGCCTCGAGGCCGTGATCGCCCGCCCCGACGGGAC
>NZ_JBFUHU010000464.1:0-2097 GCF_056402235.1 Cellulomonas sp. P4_B5_2 | reverse complement strand
GCTCCCGCCCCGGCTGCGCGGGCTGACCGGCGCGCACGAGTCCCGACGGCCCGGCGAGGGCGGCGGGCTGCGCGACGTGCACCCGTTCTCGCCCGGCGACCGGCTGCGGCGGATCGACTGGCGGGTCACCGCCCGCCGCGCGCCCGACCTGCACGAGCTCTACGTCCGGCGCGAGCACGCGCTCGCGGAGGCGGTCGTCGTGCTGGTCGTGGACTCGCGCGACGACGTCGGCCCCGACCCGATGACCTGGCGCGGCTCGACCCCGGCGAAGGCCGAGGACCCGACGTCCCTGGACCTGGCGCGGCAGGCTGCGACGTCCGCGGCGCAGGGGTTCCTCGACCTCGGCGACCGCGTCGGACTCGACGACCTCGGTGCGCTGCGCCGGCCGCTCCCACCCGGTGGCGGACGCCGGCAGCTGGACCGGATCCGGCACGCGCTGGCCCTGACGCGGCCGGAGGGCGACCCGCTGCGCCGGCTGCGCGCCCCGCAGATCCCGTCGGGCGCGCTGGTCCTGCTCTTCTCGACGTTCCTCGACGACGAGGCGGCGCTGGTCGCCTCCGTCTGGCGGCGTGCCGGGCACCGGGTGATCGCGGTCGACGTGCTGCCCACCCTCCGCGAGCGGCAGCTCGGCGAGCGCGAGCGGCTCGCGATGCGGCTGATCCGGATGGCGCGCGAGGATCGGCTGGCCGAGCTGGTGGACCTCGACGTCGAGCTGGTCACGTGGCGCGACCAGCCGCACATCGCGCTCGCGTCCCTGGCGCGCCGGGCGCAGCGGCGGGCGGGGGCGTCGCGATGAGCGAGGTGACTCTGGAGCTGGAGCGGCCGGTGCCCGCCTGGGCGTTGCGCGCGTCCCTCGCGGTCCTGTCCGCGGCGACGCTGACGGTGGCGTTCGCCGGCACCGGCCCCCGGCCACCCCTGGCGCTGGTGGTCGGGTTCGTCGCGCTCGTCGGCGCCGCGGTGCTGGTCCCCGGACTCGGCCTGGCTGCGCTCGTGGTGCTCGTCGCCGGGACGCGGCTGCTCGTCGGCGACCCGCCCGCGCTCGGCACGGTGATGGTCCTCGTCCTGCTCGTGCACCTGACCCTGTGGGCGGGGGCGGTCTGCGCGCGGACGTCGTGGCGCACCCTCGTCGAGGTCGCCGTCCTCGTGCGCGCGCTGCGCGAGGTCGCGCTCGTGCAGGTGGGCGCGCAGCTGCTGGCCGTGCTCGCGATGCTCCTGGTCGGGACGACGGAGGGTGACCTGTGGCGGGCGGCAGGGCTGCTCGCGGCGATCATCCTGGCGGCGGCGATGCTGCCGCGGCCGTCGGCCTGATCCGCCCACAGCCCCTGCCCGTCCCCAGGCCGTCGCCGACGCGCTGACCTGCTCCGTAGCGTCTCCGGCATGCAGATCGAGCACGGCCTTCCCCTGGTGCTCCAGGCACTGGACGACGTGGAGAGCGCGTCCCGTGCGCTGCGCGGCGCCGCGCAGGTGCAGTGGACGTCCGGCGCCGCGGACCGGTTCCGTGCGGCGCTCGACGAGGCGGTCGTGTGCGTGCGCCAGGTGCAGGTCTCGGTGGAGCGGACGGTGCAGCCGGTGGCGGCGGCTGACCTGGACGCGCGGGGAGGCCTGTGAGCAGCGCGACGGACTGGTTCCGTGGGTACCGCGTGGCGGGTGGTCCGGGACCGACGGTCGCCGACCTGGAGGAGCTGATGTTCGCGTGCCGGCTGCTGGAGGGCGCCGCGGACCGGCTGGATGCGGCGTCGTGGACGCTGCTGCGGGCGTCGCAGGCGTGCGACGGGCTGAGCCGGGTAGGCGCCGAGGCGCGGCACGCTCTGGCGTGCGCTCGGGAGGGTGCGGGCGACCCCTGGCGTGTCGCCGAGCGGCTGCGCGAGCTCGCGGCTGCGCKGCGGCGGGTGGTCGAGGTGTACACGGAGGCCGAGTCAGCGGCACACCTGGCCCTGCGGGTGGGTGTCGTCGCCACGGCGTCGCAGCTCGGCGAGCGGCCGGTCGTCGCGGGCCTTCTCGGCGCCGCCGGCGTCGTGCTCGGGGTGGCCGCGGTCGGCAGCGTGATCGCGGGCGGCGTCGGACGCTCCCTGCTCCTGCACCGGCCCGACCCGGTGC
>NZ_JBFUHU010000463.1:0-2116 GCF_056402235.1 Cellulomonas sp. P4_B5_2 | reverse complement strand
GGTCCTCCTGCGCGTGGTGCGCAACGCGGAGCTGGAACCCGAGTCCGACGCGGACATCGCGGCGGTCCGCGACCTCGTCGTCGAGCACCGCGACGTGCTGGCCACGCCCGAGGGCAGGCGGACGCTCGTGGTCGAGAGCCTGCGGGTGGCCACCGAGAGCGACTTCGGCCGCATCGCCGGCTCGACCGCGTGGCGGGACCACCTGGCGCTGCGGGCCACCTGCTCGAGCCTGCCCCCCGGCGACCTGCGCGACGCCGTAGCCGCCGAGCTCGCCAGCTCCGAGCGGGCCTTCACCGACCGCCGCGCGCGTGTGTACGCGCGGCTCCCGGACGTGGTGGGCTACCGGCTCGTCCCGTGGCTCGACCCCGGCACCGGGTTCACGCTCATGGCCGAGGCGACGGGGGCGCTGATGAGCGGTCTCGTCGCCCGCGCCGCCATCGTCCCGCCACGACCACCGCGGCTCATGCGGGCGCTCGGGTCGACCACCGAGTCGCCGTGGACCACCGAGTCGTACGCGGTCGTCGCGACCGTGCTGTCCTACCTCGAGCCGGACCCCGACGTGGGGTGGGATGACGACCGGGTGGAGACCGCGATCGCGCGCTCGTTCGACCTCGAGGACGAGGCCCGGCGGCTCCGTGCGCACTGACCGGTGTGGCTACTGGTCCCAGACGACAGACGCGATCATCGCCTCGACGGTCTCGTAGTACTGCGCGGCCTCGGTCGGGTGGAGGTAGCCGAACGCGTAGGTGTAGCCGCCGTGATCGACCAGCCAGTCCGTGAGCCGAGGAACGGCGTCCGGGCCGAACGCGCGGTCCACGCGGACCGCCTCGCCGAACGGCGTGCTCACCAGCGCGGGGTTGAAGCTGGTCACGTCCTCGACGATGCCGATCTGGTCGGCGACCGCATCGCGTGGCCCGCCGACCGCCTCGGTGGAACCGAGGCACACCAAGAACGCGTGGTGCTCGGGGGCGAGCGTCACCGTGTACGACCCCGATCCGGGCACGTTGCGACTCTCCTCGGGCACCGGGGACGACAGCGAGAAGCCGGGGCAGTCCGCCGGGGTGACGTGCAGCGGGTGCGGCAGGGCCTGTGCTCCGTCGGCGGTCAGCGTCTCGGTCGTCCACAGGGCAGGGTTCGTACCCGGCTCGTCGCGAACCAGGAGTGCGGTCACCGTGGCACCGCTGGCCACGAGGAGAGTGCCGGCGACGATGGCGCCGATGGTCGTGCTGCGCATGGATCCCCCTCGAATCGGGGGAGAGCGTACGGGCGCGCGCGGGTGGTCACGGCCGGATCGAAGCCTTCTCACCCGTCCGGCCGACCTCCTGCCGCTCGCCGTCCGCCGCGCGTCGACGCGGAACCGTGCCTACGCTCGGACACTCAGCCGAGTTCGGGAGGACTACGCATGATCAAGCGAGTGGTGTTCGTCGCCGGCGTCTCCGCGGGGTACCTGCTCGGTACGCCGTCCGGGCGCCGCCAGCTGGAGAAGATGAAGGTCTGGGCGGGGGACGTCTGGCACGACCCGCGCGTGCAGGATTACGTGCAGGAGTACGAGGCGCAGGCGACCGCGTTCGCCAAGAAGCAGGGCGCCGCCGTGTGGGAGAAGGCGGTCGACACGGCCAAGAGCGCGGTCTCGTCGTCCACCACGAAGTACCCGACCGACGACTCGTCGCCGACCGTGGTCCAGCCGTTGATGGACGCGGACGACGCCAACCCCGGGCAGCGGTGAGCCCTACCCCGCTGCCGGCGGCTCCCGGTCAGGAGTCCGTCTGGGACTACCCGCGGCCGCCCCGGGCCGAGCCCACGTCCGAGCGGGTGGTCGTGACGCTGGACGGCGTCCCGGTCGCGACCACCACCGACGCGGTCCGCGTGCTCGAGACCAGCCACCCGCCGGTGTACTACCTGCCGTTCGACGCGTTCGAGCCGGGGGTGCTGGAGCCGGCGGTCGGCTCGTCGGTGTGCGAGTTCAAGGGTGTGGCGTCGTACGTGTCCCTGCGGGTCGGGGGGCGTCTGCTGTCGCGCGTCGGCTGGACCTACCCGGCGCCGCTGCCGGGGTACGAGTCGCTCGTCGACCGGGTGGCCCTGTACGCGACCGACCTGACCTGCACGGTGGACGGCG
>NZ_JBFUHU010000462.1:0-2116 GCF_056402235.1 Cellulomonas sp. P4_B5_2 | reverse complement strand
GTGCTGGGCTGGGCGCTCGTGCCCGGACTCTTCACGGCCGCGGACCCGCTGGTCGGTGTGCCGGCCGAGAAGCTCAGCCCGCCGAGCGCGGCGCACTGGTTCGGCACCGACAACCTGGGCCGCGACCTGTACGCCCGCACCGTGCACGGCACCGGCCTCTCGCTGCAGGCGGCGCTGCTCGCCCTCGGTCTCGGGCTCGTCGTGGGCGCGTTCGTGGGGCTGGTCGCCGGCTACCTCGGCGGGGTCGTCGACGCGGTGCTCATGCGGACGACGGACGTGCTGCTGGCCATCCCCGGCCTGTTGCYCTCGCTCGCGGTGGTGACCGCGCTCGGGTTCGGCACGCTCAAGGTCGCGATCGCCGTCGGCGTCGCCGAGGTGGCCACGTTCGCCCGGGTCATGCGGGCCGAGGTCCTCCGCGTGCGGACCACCACCTACGTCGAGGCGGCCGTGCTGGCCGGGGCGCGCCGCCCGGCCGTACTCCTGCGGCACGTGCTGCCCAACGCCGCCGGCCCGATCCTCGTGCTGGCCACCGTGCAGCTGGGCGTCATCGTGCTGGCGGTCTCCTCGCTGAGCTTCCTCGGGTTCGGGGCCGTGCCGCCGACCCCGGAGTGGGGCTCGCTCGTGGCGGAGGGCCGCAACTACCTCGCGGTCGCGTGGTGGTTCACCACGCTTCCCGGGCTGGTGATCGCGGCGCTCGTCCTGGCCGCCAACCGCCTGGGACGCGTGCTCGAGGGAAGGACGCACCGATGAACGCGACCCCCGTCCTGCGTGTGCGCGACCTGGTGGTCGAGTACGAGGTCCATCGCAGAACCAGCGTGCGCGTTCCTGCTGTCCGCGGCGTGAGCTTCGACGTCCACGCGGGCGAGGTCGTGGCGCTGGTGGGCGAGTCGGGCTCGGGCAAGTCCACGACCGCGCACGCCGTGGTCGGGCTGCTGCCGACCGGAGGTCGCGTGGTCGGGGGGAGCGTCCGGCTGCACGAGGGCGAGCTCGTCGGACTGCCCTCGAAGGCGTGGCGGCAGGTCCGTGGCGCGCGCATCGGGCTGGTGCCGCAGGACCCGGGCATCGCGCTCAACCCGGTGACCCGCGTGGGCGACCAGGTGGCCGAGGTGCTCCGGATCCATGGGCGGCTCCGCCGTGCCGCGGCGGCTCAGCAGGCGGTGGAGATCCTCCGGTCGGTCGGGTTGAGCGACCCCGAGGCCCGCGCCCGGCAGTACCCGCACGAGCTGTCCGGGGGCATGCGCCAGCGCGTGCTCATCGGCATCGCGCTCGCGCTCGAGCCGGCCCTGGTCATCGCCGACGAGCCGACGAGCGCCCTCGACGTCACGGTCCAGCGCCGCGTGCTCGACCTGCTCGACGACGTCACCACGCGCGCCGGCTCCGCTGTCCTGTTCATCACCCACGACCTGGCGGTGGCGGCCGACCGCGCCGACCGGGTGGTGGTGATGAAGGACGGCGAGATCGTGGAGCAGGGACGGACCGCGCAGGTGCTCGGTTCTCCCGCGCACGCGTACACGCGGTCGCTGCTGGCGGCGGCGCCGCAGCTGACGGTGACGACCCCGCGAGCGCCCGTGCCCGACGTCGGCCCGGCCCCGCTCCTCGAGGTGCTCTCGGTGAGCAAGACGTTCCGGCTTCCCGGGCACGCGGGCCGCACGGTGCAGGCGGTCGACGACGTGAGCCTGTCCATCCCGCGCGGGGGAGCGTTCGGCCTGGTGGGGGAGTCGGGGTCGGGAAAGTCGACGGTCGCGCGGCTGGTCCTGCAGCTGACGGCGCCGGACTCGGGGACCGTGCTGCTCGATGGTGCGCGGGTGTCCGACGCCGCAGGCCGGGCGGTCCTGCGACGCAGGTCGCAGCTGGTGCACCAGAACCCGTTCGCCTCGCTCGACCCGCGGTTCACGGTGGCCAAGATCGTGGACGAACCCCTGCGGTCGCACCGCGTGGGCACTCGCGCACAGCGGCGGGACCGCGTCGTCGAGCTCCTCGACCAGGTCGCCCTGGGCGCCGCGTACGCCGACCGGCGCCCGGGCGAGCTGTCCGGCGGGCAGCGGCAGCGCGTCGCGATCGCCAGGGCCCTCGCGCTCGAGCCGGACCTCCTCGTGCTCGACGAGCCGACCAGTGC
>NZ_JBFUHU010000461.1:0-2136 GCF_056402235.1 Cellulomonas sp. P4_B5_2 | reverse complement strand
GTCGTGCACGGCGGTGCGCACCTGATGGACCGGCAGCTCGACGGGCCGGCCGCCGCCGTCACCACCGCGCGGCTGACGTCGCTCGGGATCGCCGTCCGGGTCGGCACCCGCACCGAGGAGGCCGTGGTCAGCGACGGACGCGTGACCGGTGTGCGGCTCGAGGGCGGCGAGGTGCTCCCCGCCGACCTGCTCGTGCTCACCGCGGGCACGTACCCCGAGGTGGGGCTCGCGCAGCGGGCCGGTCTGGACGTGGCGCGCGGCATCGTCGTCGGCCCCGACCTGGCCTCCCCGGCGGACGCGCGCGTGTTCGCGATCGGCGACTGCGCCGAGCCTCCCGAGGGCGGCAGCGGGCTGATCGCGCAGGGCTGGGACCAGGCACGACGCCTCGCGACGCTGCTCACCGAACCGTCGGCGGCGCGCGACGACGTGCCCCTGCCGACCGTCGGCACGGACGTGGTCAAGGTCAAGGGCGTCGGCCTCGACGTCGTCGCGATGGGCGTCTGCGGTGCCGGGTCGGTGTCCGAGGGTCGGCGGGTGCGGCTCAGCGACCCCGAGGGCGGTCGGCACATCGAAGTCGTCGTCGCGGACGGTCGCGTCATCGGTGCCACGTGCGTCGGCGCAGGGCCGGTCGCGGCCGACCTCGTCGCGGCCTACACGCGGGGCACCCCCGTCCCGGCCGACCCCGCCCAGCTGCTCATGCGACCCGTCGCAGGGACGGCCGTCCCTGCCGCGAGCCCGACGCTGATGCCCGACCGGGCCGTCGTGTGCCGGTGCAACGGGGTCACCAAGGGTGACATCGTCGGCTGCTGGCGGCACGGCGCGCGATCCGTGGACGACGTGGCGGCGGCGACGCGGGCCACCACCGGCTGCGGCGGGTGCGAGGACGCGGTGTGCGGCATCGTCGACTGGCTGCGTCGCTCCGACCCGGACCAGCCGGCCCCGGCGACCGCGGCGACGTCAGACGCCCGCGAACCCACCCCGGCGACCACTGCCTGAGCGCCGACCATGTTCATGCGTCCGCTGTCCACGTTCAGGACATGCGCAACGACATGGTGGCCGGTCAGGTGACCGTGACGCGGACCGTGTCGTAGCCCGTGGCGCCGTCCGGGATGACGCCCGCGACGGCACCCGTCTGCGGTCCCTGCGGGTCCGAGGCGCGGACGAACAACTGGTACTCGCCCGGCTCCGCGTCCCACGTCCACGACCACTGGCGCCACGAGTCGATCCCGCCGTCGTCGGCGAGCGTCGCGTCGTTCCAGGACCCCTCGTCCACCCGCACCTGCACGCCGGTGACGCCTCGGTGCTGCGCCCAGGCCGTGCCGGCCACCACCACCGACCCGGCGGGGACCGAGCTGCTCGGCCGCGGCACCTCGATGCGCGACTGCGTCTTGATCGGCCCTTCCGGGGACCAGCCACGGTCGGTCCAGTAGGCGGTGGCGTCGGCGAACCGAGTGACCCGGAGCTCGGTCACCCACTTCGTCGCGGACACGTACCCGTACAGCCCGGGGACCACCATGCGCACCGGGAAGCCGTGCTCGACGGGCAGCGGCTCGCCGTCCATCGCGATCGCCAGCAGCGCGTCGCGCCCGTCGGTCAGGGCAGCCAGGGGGGTCGATGCCGTGAACCCGTCGACGCTGCGCGAGAGCACCATGTCGGCGTCGGCGGTCGGGCGCGCCCGGGCAAGCACGTCCGCGAGGGGCAGCCCCAGCCACTTCTGGTTCCCGATGAGGTCGCCGCCCACCGGGTTGGACACGCACGCCAGCGTCACCCAGGCCTCGACCAGATCGCCCGCCAGCAGCTCGTCCCAGGTGAGCGTGACCTCCTGCTCGACCATCCCGTGGACGCGCAGGGTCCACGTGCTCGGGTCGACCTGCGGGACCACCAGCGCGGTGTCGATCCGGTAGAACTCGTCCGCGGGCGTCTGCCACGGACCGACGCCGTCGACGCCGACGTCCACCCCGGCAGGGACGGGTGCCGCGGAGGTGGCCGGCCGCGGGATCCGGATCGCCGCTCGCGCCGACTGGRCACCCCGGGCACCGGCGCCGATCGCCCGGCCGAGGACCACACCGACCAGACCGAGCGCACCCGCGGCCGCCGTGGCCTGCAGGAACGCGCGCCGCTGGACCCCCTCGGGAC
>NZ_JBFUHU010000460.1:0-2143 GCF_056402235.1 Cellulomonas sp. P4_B5_2 | reverse complement strand
TCCGCGACGACACCAAGCACCTGACCACCGACAGCCCCGGCCACCCATACCCGGGCTTCGACGTCTTCCACGTCTACGAAGAACCGGGCACCGCCGCGATCAGCCTGACCACCACGTGGTCCGGCCGATACCGGGTGGACGGCGACGGCACGTGGCGCGAGGTCGTCGGCACCGCCGAGACGACGAGCACCACGGCGCCGTTCGAGGTCGTCGAACGGCGATCGCACCTGGTCGCCGAGGACTGCAACGAGAACCCCGACCAACCCGGGTGCGGCTGAATCAGGCGCGCAGAACCGCGGGGTCAGGTCCTCGGGGGCAGTTCCGGGTGCGCGTCGCGGTCGGCCAGCTGCGCCAGCATCGCGTTGTACTCGTCCATCTCGAGGTCCCCGTCGCGGTCGACCTGGCGGTCGCGGCGGCGGGCGGTGCGGTCGTCGTCGCGGGACCAGGCGATCGCGACGCCGATCGCGAGGGCCAGCGTCGGGAGCTCCCCGATGCCCCAGGTGATCGCACCGCCGGCCTGCTGGTCGGCGATCGCGGACGCGCCCCAGGGGCGGCCCATGAGACCGAACCAGTCGGCGACCAGCAGCACGTCGCCGGTCACGAGAGTCACGCCGAAGAAGGCGTGGAACACCATCGTCGCGAACAGGAGCAGGAGGCGCTGCGGGTAGGGGAGCCGGCGCGGGCCGGGGTCGATGCCGACGAGCGCGTTGACGAACAGGTACCCGACGGCGGTGAAGTGCACGACCATCGCCAGGTGGCCGACGGGGCTGCGCAGCGACCACTCGAACAGGCCGGAGTAGTAGAAGAGCAGCATCGACCCGATGAAGTTCACCGCGGCGACGACGGGGTGCGCGAGGAAGTGCCCGACGTGGCTGTCGACGAGCGTGAGGATCCACTCGCGCGGGCCGCGGGAGGCGTCGTCGCGCAGCTGCGTGGACCGCACGGGGAGGGCGCGCAGGGCCAGGGTGATGGGTGCGGACAGGGCGAGGAACAGGGGGACGACCATCGCGAGCACCATGTGCTGGACCATGTGCGCGCTGAACAGGACGTGCCCGTAGAGGGCGGGTCCGCCGTTCGTCACCCAGAAGAACAGGACCATGCCGACCGTCCACGACGCGGCACGCAGCAACGACCAGGAGTCGCCGCGCCGGCGGAGCCGGAGCACCCAGCGCCAGTAGACGATCAGGCCGGCGACGGCCGCGGACGCGAGCACGAGGTCCCACCGCCACTCGGTGAACCAGCGAAGACCGGAGGGCTCCGGCGGCAGCGGGTGACCCGTCAGCTGGTAGGCCGGGGACTGGTCGAGCGGCGGTTCCTCCGACACCGGCGGAGCAGTCTCGCCGAGTGCGACGGCGACCCCGGAGACCGCCCCCATGACGGTGAGCTCGACGAGCACGAGGCGCCAGAACAGCCAGTCGCTCGTGCGCGTCGCCAGCCGCGGCAGGATCGACCGGCGGTGCGCGAGACCGAGCAGACCGAGCACCCCGAACAGGACGACCTTGGCGAGCAGGAGGATGCCRTACGAGCTGGTCAGGTCGGCCCAGCCGTTGGTGCGCAGCAGTCCGTTGACCAGGCCCGACACGGCGACCGCGGCGAAGCACCAGCCGGCGATGGCCGAGTACCGCGCGACCGACGCGGACAGGTCGGTGCCGACGCGCCGGACCAGCAGGGCCAGCGCGGTGAGCGCCCCGATCCAGATCGCGGCGCCGACGAGGTGCACCACCATCGACGACGTCGCGATGTCGTGCCCCGAGGCCCCCGCGGCGTGCCCGAGCTGCGCCTGCTGCCAGAGCGCGACCAGCACGAGCGCCGCCGTCCAGGCCGCGCCGGTCGGCGTCGCGACGACGAGCGCCAGGGCGGTGACCACGGCCGCGACGGTGGTGATCAGCAGGAGCGTGCGCCCGAGGTCGATCTGCGTGACGAACACGCCGAGCTCGGCGCCGAACGTGGCCGAGTCGAGGGTCCGGCCGGCGACGCTCGCGTACGTGAGGACGAGGTGCGCGATCGACAGGAGCGTCCACGCGCCTGCGGCGAAGCCGGCCAGGAGCGTGCTGCGCGGGTACGCCCGCCCGTCCGCGGTGCCCACGCCGGCGCGGGCCGCGCGCGTCGACGCCACCTCCGCGCGCCGCGGCAGCACGCACAC
>NZ_JBFUHU010000459.1:0-2160 GCF_056402235.1 Cellulomonas sp. P4_B5_2 | reverse complement strand
GTCGGTGACCTGGCAGGTCTGACCGCCGGGCTCGACGCCGTCGCCCGCCTGGGCGTCGACGCCCTCTGGCTCACGCCGGTGTACCGGTCCCCGCAGGCCGACCACGGGTACGACGTGGCGGACCACCGCGACATCGACCCGCTGTTCGGGGACCTCCCGGCGTTCGACGCGTTCGTGACGGCCGCGCACGACCGCGGCCTGCGGGTGGTGATGGACCTGGTGCCCAACCACGTGTCCGACCAGCACCCGTGGTTCGTCGCGGCCCGGGCGGGTGGTCCGGAGCGGGCGCTGTTCCACGTGCGGTCGCAGCCAAACGGCTGGCGCTCGATGTTCGGCGGTTCGGCATGGGCTCCGTTGCCCGACGGCGACTGGTACCTGCACCTGTTCGCGCCCGAGCAGCCCGACCTCAACTGGGCGCACCCGAGGGTGCAGGAGGACTTCGCGGAGACGCTCCGGTTCTGGCTGGCCCGCGGCGTCGACGGGTTCCGCGTGGACGTCGCCGGCGGGCTGGCCAAGGAGCCGTCGTACGCCGAGGTGCGCCGCGGGGAGGACCACCCGCACTGGGACCGGGCCGAGGTGCACGAGATCTACCGCTCGTGGCGGCGCGTGCTCGGCCCCGACGTCCTCGCGGTCGCCGAGGCGTGGGGGCCGCCGGAGCGCACCGCCGCGTTCGCCCGCGCCGACGAGCTGGGTCAGGCCTTCGCGTTCGACGTCCTGCGCACCCCGTGGTCCGCGGCCGCGCTGCGCCGGACCGTCGACGCGCAGCTGGCCGCCCATCGCGCCGTCGGCGCCCTGCCCGCCTGGGTGGTCGGCAACCACGACGCAGCCCGAGCCGCGACGCGCCTGGGACCGGAGCGCGCCCTCGCCCTGCACCTGTTCCTGCTCGCGCTGCCAGGCGCCTTCTACCTCTACGCGGGCGACGAGCTGGGCCTGCCCGAGGTCGACGTGCCGGCCGAGGCCTGGCAGGACCCGCAGTCGGTACGGTCCGGTGGACGGCTGCCCAACCGCGACGGCGCCCGGATCCCTCTGCCGTGGACGTCGGGCCGGCACCTCGGATTCACCACGGGCGACCCGTGGCTGCCGATCCCGGCGGAGTGGTCCGCGTACGCCCGCGACCGGCAGGAAGCGGACCCGTCCTCGACCTGGTCGGTGCTCCGCCGGGCGCTCGCCGTGCGGTCGGGGGTCTGGACCGCCGAGGACCTGACCTGGGAGGACGCGCGGCCCGGGGTGCTGGTCGGCCGGCGCGGCCACGCGCGCGTGGTGCTCAACGCGTCGTCCCGGCCCTGGCCCGTGCCCGACGGTGCCGCCGTGGTCGTGCGGAGCGTCCCCGGCGCAGACGCGGCAGTCGTCACCCCGTCGGAGTGTGCCTGGCTGACCGACGGGCCGGTACGTTTCCGAGGATGAGAGCACGGGGTGCGGCGGCGGCGGTCCTGCTCGCTGTCGTGCTCGCGGCGTGCACCCCGAGCCGCGCCGAGTCCCCGCCTCCGCCGTCGCCCACCGCGTCCGCCAGCCCGACGCCCACGGCGGAGCCGACCGATCCTGAGACGCTCCGCGCGACCGGCACACCTGTCACCTCCGGTGCGGTCACCCTCACCGTGTCGCCGCCGAGCACCGACGTGCGAGCCGACGACGACGGGTCCGTCCACGTGACCACCGCCGGCGAGACGCTGGTCGTCGCGCCCGCGGGGATGACGGTGACCGCGCTCTCGGACGGCTCCGCCGTCGTCCGCGATGCCGGCGGGGCGTTCGTCGGGGGACTCGTCACCGAGCCGCGGGGTGCGATCCTCAGCCAGGTCGGTCCCGAGGCCCTGCGGCTCGACACGGGTTCCGGCCTCTGGTTCACCACGGCGGTCGTGCTCGGCGCCGTCTGGGGCGAGGCCGAGGGCGGGCTCTCGCTCGCGGTCACCCCCAGCGCGTGGGCACGTGCCGGCAGCCGGGCCGCGCAGGAAGGGCTGTGGGCGCAGGTCGTGGCGCAGGCGCCGGACGCCGACAGCCCCGGAATGCAGGCGCAGCTGGAGTGCCACGAGCTGGGCGCGCCGGACAAGGCCACCTGGAACCTCGAGCCCTGGCGGCCGGACGTCGGCGTGGTCGAGATGATCACGGCGCGCTGCAACCCGACCTGACACACGCTCGGCCCGCCTCCCGCGTGATGCGCAGGGA
>NZ_JBFUHU010000458.1:0-2167 GCF_056402235.1 Cellulomonas sp. P4_B5_2 | reverse complement strand
GTCATGACCGTCCCCTCGCCATCGTCGGCTGAGATCTCTCACGGGGCCGGGCGGGGGAGAGTCGCAGCCACCCGAGGTCCCAATACTCCCGAAACGTACCACCGGCGCTTCGCGTGTCCAGGGGCCGCATCCCGATTGCGGCGGGGGTGGCTCGGGTGAAGGCTGGAGGTCCGCACACGGACTCGACGAGGAGACCCCATGTCCACGACCGTCGCCAGCATCACGCACATCAGTGCCCGTTCCGACACGAGCTTCGAGGACGCCGTCCGCGGCGGGATCGAGCGGGCGTCGACCACGCTGCGCAACGTGCAGGGTGCCTGGGTCAAGGATCAGAAGGTCGAGGTGTCCGACGGGAAGATCACCGCCTACCAGGTGGTCCTCGAGGTCACGTTCGYCCTGGACCAGTAGCCCTGGAGGCAGCCGAGCGTCACCCCCGGAGGGCGGCGAGCAGCGCGCCCGCGGTGAGACCGGCACCGGCGATCCACACGAGCGTGGGCAGCCGCGTCCAGAACGACCTCATGCGCGCAGCACCTCTCCCTGGTCGGTGACCTCGATCTCCTCGGCCTCGAGCGGCTCCGTCGCGGGTCCCTGGACCACCGCTCCCGTGGCGGCGTCGAACGCGCTGCCGTGGCACGGGCACCGGATCTCACCGTCGCGCACACCGCCGACCAGGCACCCCTGGTGGGTGCAGACCGCCGAGAAGCACCGGACCGTGTCCCCGTCGCGCGTGAGGACGAGCTTCCTGTCGGCGATGACGAGGCCTCCTCCGTCCGGGATGTCGTCCACGGCGGCCAGCCGGTGGGAGTCGACGCCGTCGTCCTGCTCGGCGTCCGGGCCGGTGGAGTACTGGCCGTCGTCGTCCGCGCCCGGTGCCGGGCCGAGCGTGGCGAACCCCACGTACCCCACGGCACCGGCCGCGAGAGCGACGCCGGCGCCCTCGAGCACCGACCGCCGACCGACCTCGGGGGCGTCCACGTCAGTAGCTCGCAAACCCGCTCTGGCCGAAGAACCAGAGCGCGGAGCTGAACCAGAGGACCACGAGGACGCCCGCCAGGAGACCGCCCAGCACAGGGACCGCCGCCGAGGGCAGGCGGCGCAGGCGGAGCGCCAGCATCTTGGCGGCGAAGACCCCGTAGAACACGCAGCCCGCCACGGAGTGCACGAGCACCCGGGCGGACTCGACCTCGAACCCGAGCGACCAGACGCAGTGGAACACCACCGGCAACGTGAGCAGGAACGCGACCGTGCCGCTCCAGCGGTGCAGTCCGGTGACCCAGCCGGGGGCGTCCTTCACCCCGGGCAGCCGGCCCCACATCGCCAGGGCGGACAGGATCTGGACCACGACCAGGGCGGCAGCCGCGGTGGTGAGCCACGACTTCATCTGGAGCATGCCGCTGAACCCGAGCGTGGTCAGGGCGGCGCCGTCGCCGGGGTGCACCTGGGCGTAGGCGGCCAGCGCGGCCGCGACCGCCAGGCCGACGGCGCCGAGAGCGGCCAGCCCCCACTGCGGCGGCAGGTCCGCCGCTCGCGTCGCGGTGCTCACCCGTCGATCGTGCTGCCCGGAGGGTGTGCAGCGGTAGCCCTGGCGACGACGAGTGGGCGGGTGAGGTGCTGCACGGATGTGCAAGGACGCTGGACGGATGTCCGAACTGGTTCTAGCGTCGATGTGCCGGTCCGCCGACGGACGGTGGGCCCGCACGGGAGGACACTCATGCTCTCCGACCACGCCTCGATGCCCGTGCTCGCCGTCACCGACATGGAGCGAGCGCGAGCGTTCTACGAGGGGACGCTCGGATTCACCAGTGCGGGCGAGGTGCCTGACGGCGTCGTCTACAGCACGTCCAACGGGGGGTTCCTCGTGTACCCGTCCGCGTACGCCGGGACCAACAAGGCGACCGCGATCTCGTTCCAGCTACCGACCGACGCCTTCGATGCCGAGGTGGCCGCACTACGGGGAGCCGGGATCGAGTTCCAGACGTTCGACCTGCCCGGCGAGGTCACGTGGGCCGACGGAGTCCTGTCCGACGGGAACATGCGGGCCGCCTGGTTCGCCGACCCCGACGGGAACGTCCTCAACGTCGAGACGCACCCGGAGGGCGCCGCGGGCTGAGGGGCCGCGGCGGAGGCGCCGGGCGACGACCGCGCAGGTCGCCGCCCGGTACCTGTG
>NZ_JBFUHU010000457.1:0-2175 GCF_056402235.1 Cellulomonas sp. P4_B5_2 | reverse complement strand
GCTAGGCACGTGGGGGAGCCCCCAGCAGGTCGGACGTGCGGCCGTTCGCGCCCGTCGCCGTCGTCCACTCGATCGTCGTCGAGCTGTCGGCGAGGTCCACGGTGAGGCGAGCGGTGGCGGCGGGGAGGGCGAGCCCGCGACGCGTCAGCCGCAGCACCGACCCGTCGAGATCGACCTCGACGCCGCTGTCGAAAGCGGGCAGGGCGTTCCGGAACCGGCACAGGTCCAGCAGCGCGGCGACGACGGGCCGCGCGAGGGCGGCGTCGATCTCCGCCGGCGTGTAGTGGTGCCGGTTGATGTCCCGGCCGACGCCCGTGCGTGCGAGCAGGTCCACGTCGTTGCCGCCCGCGAGAGCGCCCACGTAGTAGACCTGCGGGATCCCGGGGGTGAACAGCTGGAGGGCGCGGGCGGCCAGGTAGGCGCGGTCGTCGCCCCCCAGCGCGTCGTAGAACGTCGAGTTCACCTGGTAGAGGTCGAGGTTCGAGGCCGCCGCACCGGTGGCGCGCTCCGAAGCGCCCCGGGTGCGGGCGTGGATGCCGTGCACCAGCGCGTCGATCTGGGCGGGGTCCAGGAGGCCGGGGCGGGGTGCCTCRCCGGGCTGCACGGTCTGGTCCGGGCCGACGTCGATGACGCCGATGCCGTCGTGGGTGTCCAGGACCRTCACGGCGTTGGCCGGGCGCTCGGCCATCCAGCGGGCGAGGACGGAGCCGTCGCCCGTGTAGAGCGCGTGCAGCACCAGCGGGGGCAGGGCGAAGTCGTACACCAGGTCGACGGAGCGGCCGATCTCGATCTGCCGCCGGAAGTACGAGTGGACCTCGACCAGCACGTCGACACCGCGGGCGCGTGCCTGCCCGGTGAACTCCTCGATGAACGCGAAGGTCTCCGGCGTCATGAAGCACGTGGTCCCGGGCGTCTTCACCGCGTACCCGACGGCGTCGAGGCGCACGAGCGAGACCCCGGCGGCGGCGACCGCGTCGAGGATCGACGTCAGGTACGCCGAACCCGCCGCCGCGCGCACGTCGATGTCGATCTGCTGCGGTGTGAAGGTCGTCCACACGAAGCGCAGCCGGTCTCCGAGCCGGATCGGCGTGAACGGCAGGCCAGGGCGCGGCCGGTAGATCCGCGTGAGGTCCTCCTCGGTGGCGCCGGCGGGGAACACCGAGGACATGGTGAGGAACATGCCGGCGTGCGGCGAGGAGTCCCCGCGCGCCCGGACGTCGGCGAACGCGGCCGACTCGGCGGACACGTGGTTGACGATCAGGTCGACCACGGTGTCGTGCGTCCGGCCGAGCTCAYGGACGTCGTCCCAGCTGCCCAGACGCGGGTCGACCGCCGTGTGGTCCACGGGATCGAACCCCGCGTCGGCACCGTCGTACGGGGTGAAGAACGGCAGCACGTGCACGCCACCGAACGCTCCGGCCAGCGGGCCACGCAGCAGCCGCGTGAGCCCGGCCAGGTCGCCGCCCAGGCGGTCGGCGTACGCGATCAGCTGCACCTCGTTGCGCATCGGACCGTCCTCGTCGATGCCCGCACGCGTTCGTGGCGGGACACCACGTTCCTACCGCGCGCAGCGTCCGAGCGATAGTCGGACGTCAGGCGTAAGGGTCCGTGATCTCCCGGAGCCGGACGAGCGTCTCGCGCAGGGCGTTCATGCGCCGCGACCCGAGGTGCTTCTCCCACTCCGCCTCGACCTCGGCCACGACCTCGGCCGCGGCCGCCTGGGCGGCCGATCCGCGCGCGGTGATCCGGACCAGACGGGCACGCCCGTCCGCGGGGTCCGGGACGCGGCGGACGTACCCGGCGCGTTCGAGCTGGTCGACCAGGAACCCCGCGGTCTGCTTGGTCACCTGGGCCTGCTCCGCCAGGTCGGTGAGGCGCGTGCCGTCCGGCCCGATCCGCTGGAACACCCGGGCCTGCGCGAGCGTGACGTCGTCGAACCCGGCGTCGCCGAGCGCGGCGAGGACCCGCGCCTCCATGGCCCGGTAGGGGAGGAAGAGCAGCAGCCCGACGGTGGGTGTCGAGGTCACGACGACTCCTTGACGATGGTCAGAACCTCTGTCTAAAGTCGTCAGAGTACCGTACTAACGGGGGCGTGGCATGGACCGGGACGAGGTGTGGCGCACCGTCGACTCCGAGCGCGCCGCGCTGGCGTCGTTGCTGGTCACGCTCGACGAC
>NZ_JBFUHU010000456.1:0-2179 GCF_056402235.1 Cellulomonas sp. P4_B5_2 | reverse complement strand
CCCACGGAGCCACCCGATGACCACGTTCCACTCCGGATTCGCCTGCTTCGTCGGGCGCCCCAACGCCGGGAAGTCGACGCTGACCAACGCGCTCGTCGGGCAGAAGGTCGCCATCACGTCCGGGCGCCCGCAGACCACGCGGCACACCGTCCGCGGCATCGTGCACCGCCCCGACGCGCAGCTGATCCTCGTCGACACCCCGGGCCTGCACCGGCCGCGGACCCTGCTGGGCGAGCGGCTCAACGCCCTGGTCAAGGACACGCTCACCGAGGTCGACGTGGTCGGCTTTTGCCTGCCCGCCGACCAGCGTGTGGGCCCCGGTGACCGGTTCATCGCCGAGCAGATGAGCGAGCTCGCCCGCGACGGCCGCGGGACGCCCGTGGTCGCCGTGGTCACCAAGGCGGACCTCGTGGGCAAGGGCAAGCTCGCCGAGCACCTGATGGCCGTCCAGGGGCTGGGGGAGTGGGCGGACATCGTGCCCGTCTCGGCCACCTCGGGCTACAACGTGGACGTGCTGGAGAACGTGCTGATCGGCCACCTGCCGGAGGGCACACCGCTGTACGCCGAGGGTGAGCTGACCGACGAGCCCGAGGCCGTCATGGTCGCGGAGCTGGTCCGGGAGGCGGCGCTCGAGGGCGTGCGCGACGAGCTTCCGCACTCGCTGGCCGTGGTGGTCGACGAGATCGTGGCGCGCGACGAGCCGGCCGCCAACGGGGTGCCGATGCTGGACGTGCGGGTGCACCTGTTCGTCGAGCGGGACAGCCAGAAGGCCATCATCATCGGCAAGGGCGGTGCGCGGCTGCGCGACGTCGGCAGCCAGGCGCGCCGCGGGATCGAGGCGCTGCTCGGTGCCCGGGTCTACCTGGACCTGCACGTCAAGGTGGCCAAGGACTGGCAGCGTGACCCCAAGCAGCTCGGCAAGCTGGGCTTCTGACCATGCTGAGCTCGGACGAGCGCACTGAGCCGCGCGTGGACACCGACGTGCACCGCAAGGTCGGCCGGTCGTACCGCGTCGTCGCCAGCACGGCGCTCGGCATCGTGGTCCTCGCGATCCTCGGTGCCGTGATGGGCCCGCAGTGGGACCCGGTCCCGCTCGCCGACCCGCTGACCGTCGAGACGACGTCGACGGCGATCGGCGACGCCGCGCCCGTGCAGACCTACGACGTCCGCACCACCGTGGTGACCGTGCAGCTGGACGGCGCCACGATCGACGCCCAGATCAGCGAGCCGGTCGGGCTCGAGGGTCCGAAGCGCGGGGTGGTGTTCGTGCACGGCGCGGGGACCGGCCGGTACGACACCGCGTTCCTCGAGCAGGCGCACGCGCTGGCCGCGTCGGGGATCGTCGCGATGGTGCCCAACAAGAGGCTCGACACGTACACGACGCGCCACCGCGACTACGTGCTGATGGCGGCGGACTACGACGCCTCGGTCGCGGTGCTGCAGTCGTACCCGGGCGTCGACCCCGACGGCGTGGGCATCTACGCCGAGAGCGAGGGCGGCTGGATCGCTCCGATCATGGCGGCGCAGGACCCGACGATCGCGTTCGTCGTCCTGGTGTCCTCGCCGGTGGTGCCGCCGCGGGAGCAGGCCGCGTTCGCGGTCGACTCCTACCTGCGCAACACGGGGGTGCCGCACGGTGTCTTCCGGGCGATCCCGCGGGCGGTCGGCATGTCCCTGCCCGGGGGCGGGTTCGAGTACGCCGACTTCGACGTCACCCCGTACCAGCGGGAGATGACGCAGCCCGTCTTCGTGGTCTACGGCACCGGCGACGCCTCGATGCCCACCATCCAGGGCGCCGAGCAGATCCTGCGGGACACCGCGATCGCGGGGAACGGCGACGTCACGGTGCGCTACTACGAGGGCGCCAACCACGGCATCCGCGTCGACGGCGACGTGGACGCGGTGTTCCTGCGGGACCTCGCGGGCTGGGTGATCGGCCTGCCGGGGACCGGCGACTCCCCGCCGCGCATCGCCGGCGCACAGCCGGTGCAGACGTACGTCGCCGCCCCGGTCCCGGAGCCGCGGTGGCTGGGGGACGGCGACGTCGTCCTCGCCCTGGCGCTGGCCGCCGTCGCCCTCATCGTGCTCGGCCCGCTGGCGCTGCTGGTCGCGCGCGCGGTCGAGGAGGCGACGGACCGGGTCCGGCGGCAGCGCGGCTCGGTGGCGACGGCCGCCGGAC
>NZ_JBFUHU010000455.1:0-2186 GCF_056402235.1 Cellulomonas sp. P4_B5_2 | reverse complement strand
CGGCCGCGCTCGGGGCACCGGCGTTCACGCTGGTCACCGCGGTTGCCGTGGCCGACGGGGCGGTCGAGCTGACCCGCGCCGTGTTCGGCGGGATCGCCCAGCGCACCGACCGGGTGACCGGTCCCGCGGTCGTCGTCGTGGACGGCGGACCCGCGTCCGTCGGGGGGTCCGCTCCCGTGACCGAGGTCGCCGTGGAGCCGACCACCACCGTCACCGTGGTCGAGACGCGACCCGGCGAACGCGCCGGCGTCGACCTGTCGCGTGCCACCCGGATCGTCACGGCGGGCCGTGGCGTCCGGGCCCAGGGCGACCTCGGGCTCGTCGACGCGCTCGCCGGTGCCCTGGATGCCGAGTCGGCCTGCTCGCGACCGCTGGCGGAGGGCCTGGGCTGGTACGCGCACGACCGGTACGTCGGCGTCACCGGCCAGCACGTCACTCCGGACCTCTACGTGGCCGTGGGTGTCTCCGGCCAGCTGCAGCACGCCGTCGGTGCCCGCGGCGCGGGCACGGTCGTCGTCATCAACTCGGACAAGGACTGCCCGTACTTCGCGGAGGCCGACTACTGCGTCGTCGGTGACCTGTACGGCGTCCTGCCGGCACTGACGGAGGCGCTGTCATGACGGCGACCGAGCTGGACTTCGACGTCATCGTCGTCGGAGCGGGCATCGCGGGCTGCGTCGCTGCCTACCGGCTGGCCCAGGCCGGACGGTCCGTGGTGCTGGTCGAGCGTGGCGAGGTCCCCGGCTCCAAGAACATGTCCGGCGGGGTGCTGTACTCCCGCATCCTCGAGGAGGTGTTCCCGGACTTCCTGGACCGGGCGCCGGTCGAGCGCCGGGTCACCCGCAACTACGTGCAGTTCCTCAACGGCTCGTCGTCCGTCGGCATCGACTACCAGGATGCGCGGCTCGCCGAGCCGACCAACGCGGTGACCGTGCTGCGGGCGAAGCTCGACGCCTGGCTCGCCGAGCAGTGCGAGGAGGCCGGGGTGTTCCTCATGCCCGGCGTCCGGGTCGACGAGGTCATGCTCGAGGCCGGTCGCGTCGTCGGCATCCGCGCGGGCGAGGACGAGCTGCGCGCCCACGTGGTGATCGCCGCGGACGGGGTCAACTCGTTCCTCGCACGGGGCGCCGGTCTGCGCAGCAAGCCGCCGACGAACCACCTCGCGCTCGGGGTCAAGGCCGTGGTGTCCCTGCCGGCCGCGACCATCGAGGAACGGTTCCACCTGAGCGGCGACGAGGGCGCGGCGTACGCCGTCGTCGGCGACTGCACGCAGGGCGTCGGGGGTGGCGGGTTCCTCTACACCAACCGCGAGTCCGTGTCGGTCGGGGTCGTGCTCCGGCTCGACGATCTCGTCGCCAAGGGGTTGTCGTCGGCGGACATCTTCGAGCACTTCCTGCAGCACCCCTTCGTCGAGCCGCTGCTGCGGGGCGGGCAGGTCGCCGAGTACGGCAGCCACCTGGTGGCCGAGGGTGGTCTGGAGATGGTCGGCGAGATCCACACCGACGGGATGGTGGTGGTCGGCGACGCCGCCGGGCTGACCCTCAACACGGGGCTGACCGTGCGGGGGATGGACCTCGCCGCCGCGTCGGGGATCGCCGCGGCCGGCGCGATCGACGCCGCGATCACCGCCGGCGACACGAGCAAGGCGGGCCTCACGGCCTACCGCACGGCGCTGTTCGACTCGTTCGCGGGGCAGGACATGCGCACGTACGCCAAGGCACCGGCCTTCCTCGAGCGCGAGCGCATGTACCAGCAGTACGGGGCGCTGCTCGCGGACGTGATGTTCGGCGCCTTCCACCACGACCTGACCCCGCGGCGCCACCTGCGTGACGTGGCGTGGAGAACGCTCCGGCGCTCTCCGCTGCGCGTGCGGGACCTGGTCTCCGACGCACTTGCGGGGGTACGAGCACTGTGAACGTGGGCAACGTGTCCGACCGACTGGCCGGGAACCGGTTCGAGACCGACGAGCAGGAGAGCCACATCCAGGTGGACCAAGAGCAGGTGCGCCGCACCGGGTGCGCGGACCGCCTCGTCGCCGTCTGCCCTGCGCGGGTCTACGCGCGGGAGGCCGACGGCACCGTGTCCGTCGAGTACGCGGCGTGCTGCGAGTGCGGGGCGTGCGCGGCGGTGGCGCCCCCCGGCGCGCTCACCTGGCACTACCCCCGCGGCGGCATGGGCGTGCAGTT
>NZ_JBFUHU010000454.1:0-2195 GCF_056402235.1 Cellulomonas sp. P4_B5_2 | reverse complement strand
GCCCACGCGGACCCGCCGAGCGTCTCGGTCGCGGCCGCCGCGAACGCGCACAGGCGGGGGACGACGCCGGACTGCGCGGCGACGATCGCGGCGGTCCCGGCCACCAGCACGCGCTCGGCGGTGACCGCGGGGTCCGCCGCGGCCGGCACCATCGACCGCAGCGCCCGCGCACGAGCCCGCTTGGCCTTGTACTGCGCGGTGTCGGCCTGGCGGAACAGGTGCCGTGCGGACACCGACCCGGTCACGGCCGTGGAGGCGATGCCGTAGGAGATCGCGGCGCCGTGCGGCAGGGGGAACTCGGCGATGGTCGCGGCCATGACGTCCGCCACCTCGGCGCGCCGGCGCCCGACGGTGACCAGGCAGAACTCGTCGCCGCCGATGCGCGCGGCGGTGGACCCGGGCAGCGCGGCGGACGCGCGGCTGAGGACGTCCGCCACCGACCGCAGCAGGTCGTCGCCGGTGTCGTGCCCCAGTTCGTCGTTCACCCGCTTGAGCCCGTCGACGTCGCACATGACGATGCACGTCTCCTGGCCGGACTCGAGCGCCGCCTCGGCCTCGGCGTCGGCGATCCGGCGGTTGGCCAGGCCGGTCAGCGGGTCGTCCGCGACCAGGTGGCGCACCTGCGCCTCGAGGTCCACGCGCGCGATCGCACCGGCGACGAGCGCTGCGAGCACCTCCGCGCGCGCGATGTCGTCGACCCGGAACGGAGCACCCGGCCGCATCCGGACCGCGTAGATCGAACCCCAGACGCTGCCGTTGACCACGAGCGGCGACGCGAGCGCGGTGGAGGCGTCGAGCTCCTTGAGCGTGTCCACCTCGACCGGGTCGCCCGCGTCGGGGTCGTCCGGCACGGTCAGCTCGTCGTGCACGGTGCGGGCGTGGGCCACCCAGCTGGAGCGGTCCCGGATGAGGGCACGCAGCGCGGGGCGATCGGCGGCGCGGTACGAGGCCCGGGCCATCCACACCGCGCGCGGGTCGGTGGGCGCGGGCTCGACGAGCAGCACGCGGCAGGTGTCCTGGTCGATCCGGCAGATCGCGACGCTCTTGGCGTCGAGCATCTCGACGCCCGTGGACCCTGCGACCTGGGCGACCTCCTCGACGGACCGGCAGCGCTCCAGCCGGTGTGCCGCGAGGGCGAGCGCGCGCACGCCGACGAGGCCCGCGGCTGACCTGCTTCCCGCGCGCGCACCCTGAGCGGCCGTGCCTGGTCGCGTCACGTCGCCCATCATCGACCCTCGACCCCACCCCGAGCGACGCAGACGGATGAGAGGTCCGTGAGATCACCCGTCCTGGGGAAGCGACAACGGTTGCGGACGGGTAGGGACGCTGTCAGGCGCTCGCCCGGACAGCGCCGACCACGCGGACTCGCACGTCCACGCCGTCGACCGCACCCGGCAGGTCCGGACCGGGGCCTCGGGACACGTTCACCTGGAGCTGGTACCCGTCGGAGGCCCGTGCGATGCCGATCCCTCGCACGTCCGGGCGCCCCTTCAACGTCATGCGCAGGTGCTCTTTCGCTGCCCGGGCCTGCTCGAGGTCCGCCATGGTGTCCCGCCTCCCGCCGACCGTGACGGCCGCGGGGGCGGCTGGTCCGACGATCGTCAGACCAGTGTGACCCCGAGCCGGTCCAGAACGGCATCGATGGGGTTGATGTACGTCAACCCGGTGCCATTCTCTCCCCCCGACTCGGAGCCTGCAAAGAGCAGACCCAGGGCGACCCCGTCCTCGCGGTACACGAGCGAGCCGGAGTCGCCCCCGCGGGAGAACGGACCGGTCCCCGTGGACTCGACCTCGATCTGGTTGTCGAAGCTCAGCTCCCCGAGCTCGTCGCCGTACCCCACGACCACGTTGTCGAGCTCGATGGCCGTCACGTGCCCGTAGGTGATCGACGTCGTGCGCCCGATCTTGCTCACCTTCTCGCCGCCCAGGACGACCGCCGTGGTGGTGATCCGGCCGACCGGGTACTCCGGGTCCACCTCCTGGTCGTCCAGGAGCGCGATCGCGCAGTMCACCGTGGCGTCGCCGCCGGGCTCGAGCTCCACGCGCGCGGCCAGCGTGCCGACCCGGTCCCGCGGCGCACGCCCGCCGTCGGCCGGCCCGGGCTGCACGATGACGTCACCCACCTGGGCCTCCGGCCGCCCCGAGAGCACGTGGTAGTTGGACAGCGCGTGGACGACCCCGTCCTTGTGCACGAA
>NZ_JBFUHU010000453.1:0-2255 GCF_056402235.1 Cellulomonas sp. P4_B5_2 | reverse complement strand
GCACGGCCCAGACGCCGGCGCCGACGAGCGCCACCGCCAGCCCGCCGAGCACGGACGGCAGCGGGAGCGTGAGCGCGAGGACCACGCAGCCGACCAGCCCGAGCGCGGCCACCCAGCGCGGCGGCCGGCCCTCGTCGGCCCCCAGGCGCAGCGCGCTGGCGTTGGTCAGGGCGTAGTAGGTGAGCACGCCGAACGACGAGAACCCGATCGCGCCGCGCACGTCCAGGGTCGCGACGAGCACGATGACGACGGCCGCGACGGCGAGCTCCGCCCGGTAGGGGACGCCGTGCCGCGGGTGCACCGCTGCGAGGAACGGCGGCAGCTCGTGGTCGCGGGCCATCGCGAAGGCGGTGCGCGACACCCCGAGCACCAGCGCCAGCAGGGCGCCCAGCGACGCGACGGCGGCACCGACCTGCACGACCGGGCTGAGGGCCGCCCAGGACCCCGCCTCGACCACCGCGCGCAGGGGTGCGGCGGTCGCGGCCAGGACGTCCGGTCCCACCGCGAGGAGCGCGCAGACGCCGACGACGAGGTAGACCACCAGCACGATGCCGAGCGCGAGCGGGATCGCCCGGGGGATCGTGCGGCGCGGATCGACCACCTCCTCGCCCAGCGTGGCGATCCGCGCGTACCCGGCGAACGCGAAGAACAGCAGCCCCGCGGACTGCAGCACGCCACCGAGGTCGACGCCTGCGAGGTTCTCCGTCGACGCGGTCCCGCCGGCCACCGACGCCGCGACGACGACCGCGAGCGTCACGAGCGTGAGGGCGACGATCACCCGCGTGACCAGGGCCGTCTTCTGCACGCCGCGATAGTTCAGCGCGGTGATCGCGACGACCGCGAGGATGCCGACCAGGCGCGCCTGCCCGGGCGCTGCGTAGGACGCGAACGTCAGGGCCATCGCCGCGCAGCTCGCCGTCTTGCCGACGACGAACGACCAGCCGGCCTGGAACCCCCAGAACCGGCCGAGCCGCCGCCCCGCGTAGACGTAGGTGCCCCCCGACTCCGGGTACAGCGCCGCCAGCCGTGCCGACGACGTCGCGTTGCAGAACGCCACCACCGCGGCGATCGCCAGCCCGATCAGCAGACCCGACCCGGCGGCCTCGGCCGCGGGCGCGAAGGCGGCGAACACCCCGGCGCCCAGCATCGCGCCGAGCCCCACGACGACGGCGTCGGCGACCCCCAGCCGCCGGACGAGGGCGGTCACGCGCCGACCGGCTCCACGCCCAGCTCGTCGAGCAGGGTCAGGATCCGGCCGCGGATCTCGTCGCGGATCGGACGGACCGACTCGATGCCCTGGCCCGCGGGGTCCTCGAGCACCCAGTCCTCGTACCGCTTGCCCGGGAAGTACGGGCACGCGTCGCCGCAGCCCATGGTCACCACCACGTCGGAGGCCTGCACGGCCTCGGTGGTGAGCACCTTCGGCTGCTCCGCGCGGATGTCGATGCCGACCTCCGCCATCGCGTCGACCGCGACCGGGTTGACCTTGTCCGCGGGCATCGACCCGGCCGACAGGACCTCCACGGCGCCGCCGGACAGGGCTTTCAGGAAGCCGGCCGCCATCTGGGACCGGCCGGCGTTGTGCACGCAGACGAACAGGACGCTGGGCTGGGTCATGACACTCCAAGGGTGGTGAGCAGGGTCTGGACGCGGGAGTCGATGTCGGCGCGGATCGCCGCGACGCCGTCGGGGGAGGCGAGGGCGGGGTCGCCGACCGCCCAGTCCTCGTACCGGATGCCGGGGTAGACCGGGCAGACGTCGCCGCAGCCCATGGTCACCACGACGTCGGCGGCGCGCACGGCGTCGTCGGTCAGCGGCTTCGGGAAGCCGTCGACGCCCAGGGCGTCGAGCTCGGGACGGACGTGGGTGTGGATCGCGGCGGCGGGCGCCGAGCCCGCGGACCGGGCGAGGACCGCGTCGCCGGCGTAGCGCCGGAGCAGGGCGGCGGCCAGCTGCGAGCGACCGGCGTTGGCGACGCAGACGAACAGCACGCGGGGGACTGTCGTCGCGCCTTCGATGCGGGCGAGGTCGTCGAGGCGCTGCCGCGCGAACCGCTCGGCGAGGCCGACCGTGCGCGAGCCGGCGCCCGTCCTGGCGAGGGCCGTCGCGGAGTCGCGGACGACGTCGCGGACCCGGAGGGGGTCGATCGTCGGGTACCGCGGTGCGAGCTCGGCGGTGATGCGGTCGAGGCGGGCGTCGAGGTCCGGGATCGCCGCCGCCGTGCGCTCCTCGGTGCCGGCGAACGACTCCAGCAC